>JBCBDK010000557.1:0-2902 GCA_038529675.1 Actinomycetota bacterium | reverse complement strand
CGATCACCAAACAAGGACCTCGGCTCGTGCGGTGGGCGGCGGTCGAGGCGGTGTCGAGGAATCACAAGATCGAACCCATCCATGACGTCTATGTCCGTGTCGGCCAGCGGCGCGGAGTCAACAAGGGTCGTGTCGCGGCGGCCCGCAAGCTCCTCACGCTCGTCTTCTACGAGATGCGCGATCTCGAGGTTCGATGCCTCGATATCGCGCACCCGACAACAGAAGCTGCGTGACCCTGGCGGACGCGGTCAGGTGACTGCGTGCTCGGTATCGGCAGGGCTTCCCACCGAGGGACAGCCGACTATGTGATTGAGCCCAGCAACTGGCCTTGGCCCGATAGCTCCATGCCCTCACCCCGTCACGTTCGGGGTGCGGGGCGAAGAGATGGCTGAGCACCCCACAGGGCGTGCCGCTCGCACATGACGAGCAATCTGGAGACGGTCGACCGCACCACCGCCACGAACACCAACCCAACGAACACCCATCCACGAACCCGACCAGCGGACGGGTTCGATCTCGACGCGCCCCCACACCCACTCCCAGCACCGAAAATCCATGCTTGACAAACCAACACTCTTCAGGGATGCCGATCACGGACGGGGCAATGCGGTGCCGTCGGGGTTGCGATATGCGTGCTTGAGCGCGGTGATCGAGAAGTCAGCCGAGACCGCCGGCTTCCTCCCCTACGCCAACCAGCTGCTCGTGACGGCACGGATGCCGATCACCGAAGCTGTGGGCTGATCGACAGAGCGTCACGTTTCGGGCTCGCGGCCAGCTTCGATCAGAGATGAAGCGAGTCCGGAACCGCCCACATCTCGAACGTGGCGACGTCTCGAAAGCCCATCCGTCGATACATATCGCGCGCGATCGGAGTGGAGTGCAGCACGGCCCGCTCGATCCCCGCAGCTCGTGCGTCGGCGAGCACCGTTGCGCACAGATGCGTTGCAAGCCCCTTTCCTCGCCCGGCCTCGGTCGTTGCGACGCCGTAGACACCGGCGGCACCGTCGGCGACGTGGACGGCCACCTTCGAACAGGCGACGCCGTCGACCAACGCGCTCAGCCCACTCGTCCCCTGCCGAAGCCACGCGTGGTAAACATCGCGCAGATACGGGCTTGCATCGTCGGAAAGCCCGTACCGCAACGAAACAAGGTCAAGCCAGATGTGCTCGCTGCTCTCGTCGAACTCGATGATCTCGATGTCATCGCGAGGCGTCGGCGACTCGATCTCAGAGAGTTCAGCACACATTCCAAAAAGCTCGTCGGCGCACACCAAACCGAGGTCGGTGAGGACGTCGCGAAGCCGCGGATCGGTCGTGGGATGCACGACCCAGACGGGAGTCACGCCGCGATCGATCATCGGCGAGACGAGCTCTGCGGCCTGCTCGCGCAACGCGCGATCACCTTCGTCATAGAAGCGCAGCACCGCGTTGTACGGCGGCTGGGGAACCGGAGCTTCAGTCACGAGCCGGGTCGGCGTGTCCACGAGTCGACCGCCGCTCCCACACCCCATGATCGAGTAGAAGCTCCACATGTTGCGCTCGAGATCCCGAACCGCCAGATCATCCACCAAGTGATCCTGCCACACCGGTCACGCACCACGACCGACCGGCGTCGAGCCTCTTGGCCCGATTGCTCGGACAGACCCAGTCAACGTGCTCGGAAACGCGCGACGCGCAAACGACACCGGCAAGCGCGGGATCCGGCACGGTGCGCACGCCGACCCGAGCGATAACGCGCGCCGAGGCATGAGGGCGCGAAAACACGCGTCGGGGGCACCGCATCGACCCGATCTACATCCGAACCGAGAGTCGGGGGCGTCCGGGTGGACGGTCAGACGGACGTTCGCTGCGGGACGAATGGGGTCGAGGTGAGCCAGTCTCGGGGTCGTCGGAGTTCGGGGGACTGGGTGTTTGCCCAGCGGCGGCAGTGAGGTTCGGCCCAGGTTCCGAGTCGGGTGTCGGCGCCGGCCTCCATTCGTTCGGGATCGACGAGTCCGAAGAGCCCTCGGAACACTGCGGCGATCGCAAAGGCCCCGACGATGGCGACGTACAGCCAGAGCGCTGCGCTCGTCGTCGCCCCGACTTCGATCGCGGCGTTGTGAGCGCCGTGCACGACGAGTGGGACCCAGACGGTGCCGAACTCGACGGCGAGGTACCCGTAGAGGAGGCCGCTGATGAACATGCCGACGGCTGTGGTCGTGTTGTACGGGTCGCCGGTGATGTCGAACCCGACGGCTGCGTAGCCGAGGGTGGTGTGAGCGACTGCGAACGCGAGCGCCTGGACAACGATCGCTGAGCGGGCCGACGCGATCGCAACGACGAGTCCGAGGAGCCCGGCTCGGAACAGGGCTTCTTCGACGACCGGGGCGAACGCTGCGGTCTGGAACAGCTCCCACGCCTCGACTCGATCGGTCGAGCCGGGTGGGCGTCTGCCGTTGCCGGGATCGAAGGCGATGGCCGCAATCTGCGTGGCTACGACGGTGGCGATCGATGCGATGACGATCGCCAGTGCGATCGAGGTTGCTGCGGTGACCGGCGTGTAGCGCGCAGGTTCGCCCGGAAGCGCCGCATGCGTGGATCGTCGATGGTGGACGACGATCGCTGCGACGCCGACGAGGACGGCGACCGGCTTCCAGACGTCTTCGTCGACGCCGACCCGGTCGATCGCGACGTACGCGGATGCCAGTTGGGTGGATGCGCCGACTGCGAGAACGGCGCTGGTGAGGCGCCAAGCGGCGGAGAAGCGTCTCGGCGGTTCCGCTGGATGGTCGCTGCAGACAGTCCTAGTCATGTCAGTGGGCTTGTTGGGCGAGGGCGGTGTGGAAGGCGGCTTGGACGTCGGGTTCGAAGTGGTCGACGTGGTCGAGGGCGTCGTCGTGGAGGCGGCGGATGGTGTGGTCGTT
>JBCBDK010000556.1:0-2916 GCA_038529675.1 Actinomycetota bacterium | reverse complement strand
CGTCGGCGACCCGTTCCGATCACGGCTGCCCCGGCGGCGGCGAGCACGCGGGCGAAGCGGTGTCCGATGCCCGAGGTCGCGCCGGTCACCAACGCCACCTCACCGCTCAGGTCGTGCGAGACGTTGGGAAGACGGTGGTCGGATGAGTCCTGCGCCATGCCCGGAGCTTGTCATCCCCCGTCAGGGCTGAACCGACCCGGAGTTCGGCCCGGTCGGTCTCGATCGACGACGCGCCGCGCGGGCTGGGCGAGTGACGGTCGAACCTGCGCATCGCCTCCGTGACGACGACGTGCGGCGTGGTCAAGACAGCGAGCCCGATCATGGCAACCCGCGCCAGCGTGACCGACGACGGCGTGGCCACAGCGACCGTGACCGCAGCCGCGATGACGGGCGCCATCGACGCGGCGGCGACCAGGAGCCACGATCGGACCGCCACGTGCCGCGCTCGGAGCTCCAACAGGTGGCGAAGGGCGTGCACGCCGACGAAGTAGACGGCGAAGGCGACGACGGGGTGGGCGACCAGCGTCAGCACGCCCAGCGACACGAGCTCGACTGCGAACCGGGCACTGCCAGCCGTGGCATGGCGGCGGATCGCGAACGCGCCCGCCACCGTGGCGGTCGCGAGCATGACGGCACCGAGTGGAGCGAGTGTCGACATCGCCGACTCACCCGCGACGCGTTCGACGATGGGCGCCGCGAGGTCACGGTGAATCGTCAGCGACCCCCCGAGCACTGCACCGCCGCTCGCGACGCCGTGGAGTTGTGCGCCTCGACGATCGCCGGGAACGTGCGCCGCGTCCCCGCGTCCGAAGTGCCACCACGCCACGATCACGAAGCCAGCGAACGACCAGGTCGGCGCGAGCAGCCAGCACAGCAGCGTTGCCCCTCCCGAGGCGAGATAGAGCGGCAGGAACGACGATCGGAGCACCACCGGGCCGACTGCCACGTCGAGCGCACCGTGCGGCATCGCCAACACGCCCGCGACCGCGAGGACGATCACCGCAGCCGAGGTACCCGGTACCCACCAGGCGCCGACACCGATGCCGGCGAGGAGCAGCCCGATGGGCGCCCAGTTCAGCCACGGCACTGGAACGTGGCATACGGGTCGGGTCATCAGCCGACGACGAGCGCCGGGTCGACGTCGCAGGCCAGCGCACCGCGCAACAACGCGTCGACGACGGCGGTACTCGACGAGGTGGTCCTGCCGCTGTGAAGCCCGGCTCCGAGCCCGTCGAGGCCGACCTCGTCGAGGAGGTAGCGACCGACGCAGCGACTCTCGTCGACGGAGAGCTCCAGTCCGTCAGCCGACGCCGCGAGCTCACCGAGCAGCCGAGCGAAATCGTCGCCCACCAGTAGCGACGCCGGTGCGGGCTCACCGGCCGCATCCGCTGCGGCGGCAGCCTCGTTCCGTGCTACTTCGAGCTCGTTCCGGAGCAGATCGGTCCGCTCCCGTTCGGCTTCGAGTTCGGCGGTCACCTCAGCCAGCGCCGCAGCGGCCGACGACGGCGCGTCGGCCGTGGTGGTCTCGTCCGTCGTCGTCTCGTCGACCTGGGACGTGGAGGAACCGGCGTCCGCGAGCCGGCCCCCGGAAGGCGCAGTGGCCGCCTCGACCACCGCCGACTCGGTCGTGGCTGACTCGGTCGGGGCTGACTCGATTGTGGCTGACTCGGTCGCGGCGGCGAGCTCCGCTTCGAGTGTCTCGATACGGGCGTCGCGGTCGGTGACACCGTCGCGGGCCGCCGACAGGGCCGCGTTGGCATCGTCCCGCTCGCCGGCGGCGTCGCTGGCGCTGCTCACGGCGAGGAACGCGACCGCCACGAGGAGAATGATGACGACGCCGAGCCCCAGCACCGCCTCGAACGGAACGCGCGGCAGCCGCGACAGTGCGGAGCCGGGGTCGACACGGTCAGCGCCTCGGCGATGTGGGAGCGCTCGATCGTCGTCACCCCCGACGGCGCGGCCGCCAGGCGTCGGGACCGCCGTCGCCGGCCGTGCTGACGGCGCAGACATCGCGACGATCGCTTCGAGCCGGGCATCGATGTCGCCGAGTGACGCCGGCGCGGCATCGGCGGGCATGCCGGTCGACAGCGTCGTGTCGATCGCGTCGACAGCGTCGGTCGGCGCAGAAGAGTTCGAGAGGTCGGTCATGGCTTCTTCCCGTTCGTTGATCGGTCGAGTCGTCGATGCACCGCTCAACGGCGGGCGGAGAGGCTGGCCACGACGCCGCGCGCCGTGCCGACCAGGTCGTGTTCGTGGGCGACGCCCAGTGCTCGGAGTGCGAAGGCCATGCGCTCCAGCGACTCGGCCGGATCGCGCTCCCCCGCCGTCGCACGACGCCGGAGCTCCGGCTCGATCGCAGCATCGTCGACCACGGACCTGACGAGTCGGTAGACCCGAATACGAAACGCATCTGCCGCGGGCGAGTCGGGCAGACCGGTTGCAGCGGGCGTCCGCTCGATCACCTGCCACTGCTGTTCGGCAGCGGCCAACTGATCGGCGGCGACCTGCCGCGAGATCGGTGCGGCGGCGGCCTGGCCCCGCGAGCGCAACTCCTCGAGCGATGTCGCCCCGTGCTCGGCCAGGAAGAGTTCGAACTGACGGCGCGCCGCGGCGAACTTCTTGAATGCACCGGGCCCGCTCATCGGACGGCGAGCGCGCGCCTCCGCTTCGGCCAGCTCCTCCTGCAACTGCTCGGCCTCGGCGAGTTCGGCCTGCCCGGCGGGCGCCGGGCCGGCCGGCGCCGTCGATGCCGCTGCCAGGACGTCGGCGTATGTCTGACGGGCGTTCGTCAGCCTCGCCCATGCTGCGTCGCGGACGCCGGCGGTCACACCGTTCGATGAGCAGAGCTCGTCGTACTCGACGAGCAGCTGGCGCGCAGCTGCTGCTTCACGGGGGTCGACGTCCACGCTGTCGTAC
>JBCBDK010000555.1:0-2920 GCA_038529675.1 Actinomycetota bacterium | reverse complement strand
CGCCTCGGAGTCTGCGGTGACCGGATCATCGGACGCATCTGATCCGGCCGGCAGCGTCGTATCGGAATCAGTGGCGGAACCGCTCGCCGAGCCGTCGTCCGAGCCGCCACACGCCGCCAAGATCGCGATCCCGGCAGTCCCGATGCCCGCGTTGAAGAGCAAGCGGCGCCTCGTGACGAGCGGTGCTCGACGCCGGAGCGCGATCCGCCGGATCGTCGGTGTGATCGGCTGGTCGGTCGCCCGCACGTGATCGGTGCACATGTCGGCGAACGTACCGCGATGCGAATCGGCCCGCCCCTCGAAGGGCGGGCCGTTTCCGGAACGATCACCCCGACATCCGTCGAACACATGGTTCTCGTGAGGAAATCCGGTGGCATACCCAACACATCCTCACGAGAACGGATGGGGACAGAGCGACGCTGTGCCGGCATCGGCCCGCAGGCCGAGTGTCAGCTGTAGACCATGACGCCGCGGATGTTCTTGCCGTCGCGCATGTCGGAGTAACCGTCGTTCACCTGATCGAGGGTGTACTGCTTGGTGACGAGGCCGTCGAGGTCGAGTTGGCCCTCGCGGTACAGCGAGAGCAGCTTCGGGATGTCCGCCCGGGGGTTGCCCGAACCGAACAGCGAACCGACGACCTGCTTCTCCATCAGCGTGAGGTCGAGCAGGCTCATCGACGCCGACATCTCGAGCGCCGGATGGATGTTGGTGACCACGACCCTGCCCCGCTTCGACGCAAGCGCCAGCGCCTCGGCCATCACCTCGCCCGAGCCGACGCCCATCGTCATGATGACCTTGTTCGCCATCGTGCCCCACGACGCCTCGCCCAGCGGCTCGACCGCCTCGGCCATCGAGGCGGCGGTGTGTGTGGCGCCGAACTCCATCGCCTTCTCGCGCTTCGACTCGATCGGGTCGATCGCCCAGATCTGCTTGGCGCCGGCCAGCTTCGCGCCCTGGATCGCATTGGCGCCGATGCCGCCGACGCCGACGACGGCGACCGTGTCGCCCGGCCCGACCTCAGCCGCGTACACCGACGATCCCCATCCGGTCACGACGCCGCACCCGAGCAGGCAGGCGCGATCGAGTGGGACGTCCTGCTCGATCTTGATGCAGCTCGCCTCGTTCACGACCGTGTGGTGCGCGAAGGTGCCCAGCAGACACATGAGGTTGAGGTCCGTCCCCTGTGCCGTGTGCCGGGAGGTGCCGTCGGCGATCTGCTTGCCGATCCCCATGAGCGCCCCGAGATCACAGAGGTTCTGGTGTCCGGTCGAACAGCTCGGGCAACGGCCGCACGACGGGATGAAGCCGAACACGACGTGATCACCGGGCGCGAGCCAGCTCACGCCCTCACCGACCTCCTCGACCACACCGGCACCCTCGTGACCTCCGATGATCGGCAGCTCGAACGGCAGGTCGCCGGTGACGAGGTGCTCGTCGGAGTGGCACATACCCGACGCTGCGAGCTTGACCCGCACCTCACCCGGACCGGGATCGGCGAGCTCGACGTCCTCGACGCTCCACGGCTGATTCGTCTCCCACAGAATGGCGGCTTTGGTCTGCATGCGGCGACCATAGGTCTTCGACCTCACCGTGCGGGAACGGGGCGCATTGCGGCGCCACGGCGAAGATCGGGCAGGCTGGTCGGATGGCGATCAAGGACCGGATCGAACGACGGGTCGCACCGGCGATCATGAAGCTCCCACATCGAGCGTTGCGCAAGATGGCGGGCGACCCGCTCGTCATCGACGGGCGCACACTCGACGTCCGGCTCCAGCTCGCAGCGAAGCAGGCGGCCAGGAACCCGCCGCTCTCCTCGCTCGACGTACCGACCGCCCGGGCTGCGGCGAACGACGGGCTCGCCCAGGGCAACGGTCCACGCGCGGCCGGCGTGGCCGTTCGCGATCGAGCCATCGGCACCCACGGCCTCCGCGTGCGGATCTATCAGCCCCCCGAGGCCGAGGGCCACGGTCCGGGTGTGGTGTTCTTCCACCAGGGCGGCTTCGTGGTCGGCGACCTCGACTCGTGCGACACGTTCTGCTCGCGGCTGTCGGCCGAACTCGGCGCAGTGGTCGTCAGCCTCGACTACCGCCTCGCTCCCGACCATCGCTACCCGGCACAGGCCGACGACGCCGACGAAGCGTGGACGTGGGTTGTCGAGCACGCCGACGCCCTCGGCATCGACCCGAACCGGCTGGCGGTGTGCGGCGATTCGGCAGGCGGCCAGATGAGCGCCACGCTCAGCCAACGGCTGCGAGATGCCGGCGACGGTGTCCAGCCCTGCGCGCAGGTGCTGATCTATCCCTTCGTCGACGCCACCGCTGACGACGGGTCGATGGTCTCGTGCGCCGACACCTTTCCGCTCTCCACCGACACGATGGACTGGTTCGAGTCCCAGTACCTGGCCGACGGAGCGGATCGGGCCGACCCGTCGATCAGCCCGGCGCTCGCGCCGAGCCTCGCCGGGCTGCCGCCGGCGATCGTCGTGACCGCCGGCTTCGATCCGCTGCGCGATCAGGGCCTCTCCTACGCACTGGCGCTTCGGGCGGCCGGCGTCCATGTGATCGATCGCTGCGAGGACTCGCTGTCGCACTCGTTCCTCTCGTTCGGCGGCCTCGTTCCCGACGCCGCCGCGGCCCAGGGCCGCATCCTCGACGACCTCCGCCCCCTCCTCGCCTGACATCACGCCTGGGGTCAGACCCAGAACGTGATGTGCGCCCCGGCGTGCGTTCGTCGTCGTGGGGCGACCCGTAGCGTGGAGGCGTGAGCCCCGAAGAGACCGTCGACTTCGTCCGCACACTGGCCGACGACGAACTGCACAACCTCGCCGAGGTCGTGCGTCAGGTGCAGATCGAGCGGGCGATCGAGAACGGCGATTTCGACGCCATCATCGGCGACGCGTTCGAGACCGGCTTCGGCCGAG
>JBCBDK010000554.1:0-2922 GCA_038529675.1 Actinomycetota bacterium | reverse complement strand
CGCCTCGACGTCCCGGACGACACGGTGCTCAGCGCACTCGTGTACGAGCGTGCCGCCTCGGACGCGCCGTGGGCACAGTCGCCCGAACTCGGACTGGTGTCGATCGTCGCTGGCGTCGACCGAATCGACGAGTCCCTGATCGTCGAACGCGTGTGCCTCCCGGTCGAGTTCCGCATCGACCTCCACGTCGAGGGTGTGCTCGTCGAGCAGGTCCTGGTCGCAGGTGCTCCGGAGTCAACGTGCGTCGACTCCTGACAGCCTCCCGCCGGCCGCTCAGAAGATCCCGAGCTCCCGGCAGCGAGCGACGGCTTCCTTTCGGGAGTGGACACCGAGCTTGCGGAACGCCGTGCGGCTGTAACTCTTGACCGTGTTGAACGACAGGTAGAGCTCGCGAGCGATCTCGCGCTGGGTCAGGTTCCCCCCGAGGGTTCGGAGGATCTGGATCTCACGGTCGGTCAGCGCCGCAGGATTCGGTTCGATCCTCGGGCTCACACCCGACAACCGTTCGGCGGCTGCTGCGAGCAACGCCTCCATGAAGGAGTTCTGGCGCGTCGACGCGAGCAGATCCTTCGCATCGTTCAGCGCGTCGATCGCGTCGTCGGTGTCGCCGAGCGCCTCGCTTCGGAACAACTCGGCGAGGCGCACCATTGCGAGCGGGTAGGGCGACGTGAGTCGCTCGGAGAACGCGCTCATCCGCTCGACGAGCTGTGGGTCGACCCCGACGGGGTCGGCGAGCACCAGAGCAAGCAGCGGTCCCACGAAGTACGGCGAGTCGAAGGTCTGGGCGCCGCCGGCGAGCTCGGTGGACCGCGCAGCCCACCGGCGATGCTGTTCGATGTCACCGTGCGTCCAGTAACCGACGCTGGCGAGCCCGGCGGCGGCCGACGCGGCACGACGATTTCTGGCCACGGCATCAGGTGCACCGATGAGCTGTTCCAGCACGTCGATCGCGCGGTCCAGGTCCTTCGGGGAGAGGAACGCGGCGACGGCGTTGAGTGACATCTCGGCACGATCGAGCCCCGGGTGCGCCGACGTGAATTCGTCCTCGGTCATGTCGTGCATGGATTCGACGAGCCGTTCGGCGAGTTCTGCTGCTCGCTTGCCCTCGCCGCGCTGGGTGCACTGCCACATCTGGATGCAGTCGATCGCGCGCTGCACCGCAGGCTCGAGCGCCGGCATCTCGTGGTCGACGCGGTCGAGCCACTCCTGAGCGATGTCGAGGTCGCCGTCGTCGTCGGCGCACTGGGCAGCGATCGCGTACAGCTCGGGGTGCGCCACCAGTGCGTCGTGATCCAAAGCATCGATCCACCGACGAACCGTCGTCGACCGGCCACGAACGCACTCGGCCCACGCCACCTCGGCAACCACGTCGCCCGCTCGTCCGGAGAAGCCTCCGGCGAGCAGATGGTCGATCGCCTCGGGAAAGCGACCGTCGGCGAGCCACCAGTCCGCCGCACGCCGGTGCAGCTCCCGGGCGGTGTCGGTCGGCAGCTCGCCTCGGAGGTGGTCGTGGAACAGGTGATGGAAACGGAACCATTCGCCGCGTGCGTCGAGCGCGACCAGGAACAGGTTCTGCCGGCGGAGTTCGCTGATGAGTGTGGCGGAGTCGTCGTGCTCGACGACGGCGTCGGCGAGTGACGCACAGAATCGCGGCAGGACGGACAGCGCGGCGACGAACGACCGGACCTCGGGCGAGAGTCGGTGGATCACCTCGTCGGCGAGGTACTCGTCGATCAGTCGATCGGAACCTCGCAACTCACGAATGAAGGTCGATGCGTCGGACTCGGACGACAACGAGATCCCGGCGAGCGTGATCGCGGCCGGCCACCCCTCCGTGCGCCGGTGCAAGGCGACGAGGTCGTCGTCGGCGAGCTGGAGCGCGAACGCCGACGACAGGACCTCGCCGGTCTCGTCGACGTCGAGTGCGAGTTCGGTCGGGCCGATCTCGGTCAACTGTCGTGCGACACGAAGACGAGCGGTCGGGAACGGTGGCTGCTCCCGACTGGCGAGCATCACGTGGCAGCCCGCCGGGAGGTGCTCCACCAAGGCCGCGATGGCTGCGTGGAGACCCGGGTCGCTGACGAAGTGGTAGTCGTCGAGCACGATCGTGACCGGCTCGTCGGCCGACGCGAGCCGTTCCACGACAAGCGGGAGCGACTCGTCGATCCAGATCGACGGCGACGCCTCCACGAGCAGGGTCTCCTCCAGGCCGGGGACGGCGCGACGGAGCGCCACGGTCAGATACGTGAGCGCCCGCCGTGCGTCGGCGTCTCGTTCGTCGAACGCGAGATACGCGTACGGGGAGTCGACATGGCTCCCCCACTGCGACAACAGCGTCGACTTGCCCCAGCCAGGTGGCGAGACGATCAGTGTGAGTCTCGCCCCGGATCCGGTACCCGGCAAGCAGGCCAGCACGTCGGCGCGTTCGATGTCATCGAGATGCGGGGCGGGCAGATGGAATCGGCTCTCGATCAGTGGTGGGGTCGCCGACTCGGCCACGCAGCGACGTTAGCGCTGGGCTCCAGGTCACGCGAACGGTCGACGTACGCGGCGAGGGGGCACCGTCCGAATCGGACGGTGCCCCCTCGCCGCCGTTGCCGTCAGGTCGCGTGTTCGGACGTATGGGGGCTCACGTCCTGGTCCGCTCGGACGGCGGTGTCGGTCGCCGGCTCGGTGTCCTCGGCCGGTTCTGCGCGTTCGACCGACTCGACGTTCCGACCCGCCGGTGGGGCAACGGGGGCCGACGGCGTCACACCGAGGTGACGAGCGAACCAGGCCGCGCCGTACTTGTCGTAGGCCCACTGCAGTGCGAGGGCGATGATCATGCCGACGCCGAACGCCTCCTCGGGAAACTCCATGCCGACGCCCTGCAGGATGAGCGACAGGCCGATCAACACCAGGAAGACGCCGGTGAGCACCTTG
>JBCBDK010000553.1:0-2922 GCA_038529675.1 Actinomycetota bacterium | reverse complement strand
CCGTTCGTCCGTTCTCGGCACGTTCGACGTCACCGATCGACACGATCGGGACGTAGTCGTCGGAACGGATCGTCCCGATCGCCTCGCCGTCGCCGAGGGTGGCTCCCTCGACTTCCGCGAGCAGCAGCCGGAAGGTCTCGTCGAGTTCCGGCACCGCGTCGCCGAGGACGGGGACGGTGATCGTGGCACTCCGCTTGCCCGTGGCGAGGACCAACGTGCCGGTGGAGGCCTCGTAGTCGACACCTGCGGCGGCCGTGTCGTCCTCGGTGGCGTACGCCATGGTGATCGGTGCGCGCGGCCGGCGGTCGGCGCGCACCGTGAACCGCATGCTCCGACGACCGCGTACGCCTTCGGTCACGACGGCGTCGCCGACGCTGATCACCGGTTCGTCGTCGTCGATGGTCAGACGTGCCGGGTACTCGGGGGCGAACGCGTTGTCGACCGAGAGGACGTCGAGCTCGAAGTACTCGTCGGTCTCGGCGAGGTCGTCCCGGACGACGCGAACGGACGTCGTCCGGGTCGTCGCCCGCGGTGAGAAGCGGACGATCTCCGAGGCGATCGGCACGTAGTCCTCGTCGGCGACAGCCGAACCGTCGGCGGTCGCCAGGACGACCGACACGGGTTGGTCGGTCCGTCCGGAGAGCCGGACCCTGACCGAGGCGTTCTTGGTCCCGCCCCCGCTGCCCTCGGACAGCCGCTGATCGGTGATCTCCACGGTCGGCATCGGATCGTCGTCGCGGATCGAGATCGTCGAGGTCTCGTCGGCCAACGGCGCGTTCGACGGCCGCGAATACACGATCGAGAACTCCTCGTCGGACTCGTGGACGTCGTCGCCGACGATGTCGACTGCGATCGTCCGCTCCGTGACGCCCGCGTTGAACACGACGGTGCGGGTGGGCCAGCGCTTGACATCGGACCCGAGGGTGGCGGTTCCGGCAGCCAACGTCGCTCGGACCGTGACGCGCCGGGTGTGGGCCTCGGTGAGCGTCAGCGGGACCTCGACACGGTTGCGCCCGCCGGTCGACTCGACGACGATGTCGACTGCGATCGTCCGCTCCGTGACGCCCGCGTTGAACACGACGGTGCGGGTGGGCCAGCGCTTGACATCGGACCCGAGGGTGGCGGTTCCGGCAGCCAACGTCGCTCGGACCGTGACGCGCCGGGTGTGGGCCTCGGTGAGCGTCAGCGGGACCTCGACACGGTTGCGCCCGCCGGTCGACTCGACGACGGTGACGTCACCGGGGATGATCGTCGGGACGTCGAACGTGTCGTACTCCGCCGTCACCGTGACGGGCTCGGTGACGACCACGTCGTGCACCCGAGCCCCACCGTCGCTCCACGCGTCGAACACGAACGTCGACCCGTCGGCCGACTGGATCGGCGGGGCGGTGAGCGTGTTCCCCGTGCCGACGATCACCTCGTGGGTCGACGGTGTCGTCACCGGCTTGCCGTTGAATCCGGCGTCGAGGCCCTGTGGGCTGGAGTCGACGGTGACGAACGTCGTGTCGGGGAACAGTTCGATCGTGCTCGTCCCCGTCAACCCGATCGAGTCGGTGGCCGAGAGCTGGATCTCGATGAACGAGGGGTACTCGTGCTCGGGCGCCAGGAAGACGCCGTCCGCGACACCCTCGACGGTTCCGATGTTGTGGGTGTGGCAGTCGTCGAGCGATTCGCAGTGGTGGAGGATGAGATCCCACACGAACGACTCCGGAGGCACCGGCTGACCGTTGCTGTCGACGGCCGAGCCGGCATACGGCACCTCGTCGCCGACCTGCCAGGTGTCGTTCAGCACCGGATGCGAGATCGTGACGGTCGGTGGCGTACCGACGATCAGCAGCTTCGAAGCGATCGCCGACCCGCTGGTGTCGCTGACACGTACCTGCACGATGCGTCGTCCCTCCTCGGTGAAGGTGGGTTCGATCACGGCGGTGTCGCCGTCGTCGAATTGGCCGTCGCCGTCGAGATCCCAGGCGAAGCTCAGCTCGTCGCCGGGGACGCCCGGGGTACTCGCACTCGCGTCGAGCGTGGTCGTGAACGGCGCCGGTCCCTCGGTCGCCGAGGCGACGACGCGGGCGATCGGCTCGGCCTGGCCGCCCGGGTACGACAGGCGGACCACGGTGCCACCGAGCGGTCCGCCGCCGAAGATGTTCAGCATGTAGACATCGCCACTCGGGCCGATCTCGAGGTCACTCACCGCGATGTCGGTCAGGATGAGTTGCGCTGTGCTCGGGTCGGGTCGCCCATCAGGTCCGGGGAACATCTCCCAGACGCACCGGCGCGAGTAGTCACCGAGGAAGAACGCTCCGTCGTGCTCCTCCGGATAGAAGCCGCCCTCGTAGAACGTGAGTGCGGACGGCGATCCGTTGTTGTTGAGGCAGCCGGGATCGTCGGCGAACGATTCGCGCTGGCGATACGCCCAGTAGGGCTCGGTCCGAGCGGTCGGCCCGTCGGCCTCGAGATCCGCACACAGCTCGGCGCCCACGTCGTACCCGACGTCCGGGCCCTCGAAGCACGGCCACCCGAAGTTGCTCACCTCGTCGTCGGGCGCGTCGACGACATTGATCTCCTCCCAGTCGTTCCAACCGACATCGCCGACCCACAGCTCGTCGGTGCCCGGGCGGATCGCGGTGCGGTACGGGTTACGGAGCCCGTACGCCACGATCCGGGCGACGTTCGGGTCGGGGTGATCGGCGTTGGGGTTGTCGGGGTGCGCGAGCCCGGTGTCCTTGTCGATGCGGATCACGGTGCCGGACAGGCCGGCGGGATCGCTGCCGGTGCGGAGATCTTGCGAGCGGAACGCTCCGCCCTCGGCGGTCGCCGGGTCCTGATTGGTGCCGCCGTGGTCGAGCGGCGGGTCGTCGCAACCGGTCCCGCCGGCGCGCTGACCCCAGTCGGGCGAGCCGGCGAACGCTCCCTCGCCGG
>JBCBDK010000552.1:0-2925 GCA_038529675.1 Actinomycetota bacterium | reverse complement strand
GTCAGCATCGCCGGCCACGCCGACCGGGTCGCCTGGGCGCGCAGGTCGCCGGTGGTGGGGTCGGGTGCATAAAGGGTGTGGAACTTGGGCTGGTCACCTTCGACGGTGGGGGCGATGACTTCTTGGATCCAGCGGTGCCGGTTCGGTGCCATCGCACAGTGCACGACCAGGTCGAACGACTGGTAAACGGTGCGGCGGGCGAGGGAGCGGTCCATCTGGTCGGACTCGACCATCCGATCCACCAACTGCTCCAGGCCCGCCACCGCCGAGTGCCCATGCACCGTGACGAGGGTGCCTTGGCCGACGTTCGCGGCGCGCACAGCCGGGCCGGCCTCGTTGCCACGAACCTCGCCGAGCGTGTTCACGGCGGCGCGCATGCGCAGAACGGCGGGCATCATGTCGCCACAGGTGATGCCGGCACTGTTCGACGTGACCGGGATGCGGGCCTGCATCTCCTGCGTCCACGGCAACCCCAACTCGGCGAGGCCGAGTTCGTAGTCGGTCTCCACTGTCGCGAACCGGGTGTCGGCGTCGTAGGCGAGGCATTGGGATCGCAGGGCGGTGGTCTTGCCGGAGCCCTGGACGCCGGTGAACACGACGGAGAACTGGGCTTTCGGGACCACGTCGCGGAGGAAGTAGGCGAGCCCGGCGGTCATCGACCCCCACCGGTACAGGTCATCGAACGTCGCACCAAGCGCACGGTGGACGCGGATGAAGATCCCAGGGCGGGACACGATGTCGAACCCCTGCCCATGAAACCGGAGGCGTCGGGAGAGCTGCACGTCGACCCACGGCGACTCGAAACTGAACGGCCGATGATGCGCCACGGCGATGTCCGCGATCCGATCCTGCAACTCGGTATCGGTGCGGACCATCGCCGGATACAACCCGATCGACCCGTCGGCTCGATCGACGCGCACCTCACTCGCACCGAGCACGACGACGTCCTCCGCGAGGGGTTCGGAGTCGAGGATCGCGAGGAGATGTGGAAGCAGGAACATCGACGACAACACCGCGTCGACGATCCGATCCTCGTCGTCCTCAGTGAGGCGCCGCTCACGCTCGGAGACGCGTTGCTCGTTGATCTTCGGGAGGATCTCGTGCTCGAGGATCCACGTCGTCTCCTCCTGACGGCGATCCCGATCCCGATGCGACTCACGCACAGGTGCCGCCGGCAACGTCGCCCCGAAGTCGCGTCGGATGTGATCGACCAGACCGACGATCTCGTCTGCGGCAATCACGGAGTCACCTCGCTCCGGATCGTGTTGGCGAGTGATGCGACAAGTTGGCGGTGGGCGTAGGCGAGCTTCGACTTGGACAGCCGCCGATGACCAAGCCCCGTGCCTCGGCACAACAGCTCGAGCGCACCGTCGTCGAACGGGACGTGACCGGCGTAGGCGACACCGAGGTCGTCACGGGTGAGACCGTTCGGATCGACACGCGCTCGCCGCGTCACGGTGGCGTCGACGGTGACGAGCCGGATACGGGCGACGTCGAGCGCAGTGTCGGTCGCGCTGGTCTGACCGCCGCGACGGGCCCACTCGATCGTCGCCGCCAACGGCCCCGCCTCAAGTGGCGCCACCAGCACGAGGACATTGACCTCCGCAGCGATGCGAAGAGCGGGGCTCGACGGATGCAGTCGACCCACATCGACCACGACCGTCGCACCGGTGTCGTGGAGGAGGGGTGTCCAGCGGCGGACCCGGTCGAGGGCGACGGTGATCCGCCACGGATCACCCTGCACCGGCACCACCCGCACCTGACCCAGCGGCTGCATCGCCAACGCCAGATCGTTCTGCGACACCGCGTCATACAGCGACGGACGCGCCGCGTCGAGATGCTCGGACCAGCCGAGCAGCGACCCACCCGACGGGTCAGCCTCGACCAACACCGTCGCCGTTCCGTCCTCTGCGATCGCTCCGGCGAGACCGAGGGCGGTGGCGGTGGCGCCGCCGGTGCCCTTGACCGAACCGACCGCGATCGTGGTGGTCATTGGTCGATCCTGACCAGCACGAGGTTGTCGCTCGACGCCCACCGAGCCACCAGCGACGACGAACCGTCCGGCACCGCCAACACCGTCAACACCCCACCATCCGCGGTCCGGTCGATGGCGATCACCTCGACCTCAACTCCCCCACCCTCCAGGTCACCGGCATCGGCTGAGGGGTTGTCGGTGGACAGTGCGATGGCTCGCATCCGATCGCCCGGTGTCATCGACGACGGGAACCGAGATGACCGCACGAACGCCCCCACCTCCACCGACCCGTCCGGCACCGCCGTCGCCGTTCGGATGTCCGACGGGCCGACCAGATCGCCGGGGTTCAGATCCACGGCCGCGACACGGCCGACCAGCTCCGACGACTGGTCGACGCTGAACAGTTGCGTGGCCGGCGAGTCGACAGCGATGCGGGTCGAGCCGAGATCGCCGGCGGTGATCTCGTCGCCCTCGACGACCGGGGCGACGACCATCACGACGTCGCGGCGATCACTCGCCTGCCCGAACCCCCACAACATCAACACCGCCGTCAGCAACGCCACCCCACCCGCAGCCGCCAGCCACGGCAGACGCACCCTCCGGGCCGGGCCCGGCGCTGCGGGCTGTGTGCGTCGCGTGGTGTCGAGGGGTCGGTCGGTGTGGGTGGAGGTCATCAGTTACTCCCCAAGGACGTCGTCGAGCGACGGTGGTTCGACATTCACGATCCGCAACTCATCCACCCGCAAGACCAACGGCGCCGACGACCGCACCTCGCCCGCCAACGACTCACGAAACCGCTGCCCCGACGGTGCCGCCACCACCGAATCCACGCTGTACGACACCTCCGCCACCACGCTGACCTCACCGGGCTCCGGTGGAATCCACATACACGGCGCCGAGAACTGACCCGGCTCCGCAAAGTCCGGCACATCCGCCGGCCGTAGCGGCAC
>JBCBDK010000551.1:0-2929 GCA_038529675.1 Actinomycetota bacterium | reverse complement strand
GAGGCGGCGCAGCATCGACGGTCATCGTCGCGACGCCGTCGAACGGGTCGACGCTGGTTCCTCGCGACCAGCACGACACCAGTGGTTCGAAGAGCGCCTGCAACGTGAGCCGCCACACGCCGACGGCTCGCTCGCCGGCGGTCGGAGCGTCGTGCGAGCGGACCGCCTCGGCGAACGGGCGGACCTCGGAACGAACGCCTCGCTCGATCGCCACTCGGAGGCTCGTCGGGTCGGGGAGTGGTTCGAGGAACACGCTGTGAGTTAAGAATACCTAATGCTTGCCGTCAAGGAATTGTTCGAGCACGTGGCAGTCGACCCGCGCAGGCGGACGCCGCTCGGTAGCCTGCGACCTATGTCGCGTGTGTCAGGTCGGCGGTGGCCAGTCGTTCTCCTCGCCGGTTCGATCGCGGTTGCGGCGTGCAGTGCTGACGACGGCGCTCGGGTTCGACCGGACGACGCGGTCTCAGACGCCGCGCCCATCGAGGACGACGAGGTGGCCGATGAGGAGGCGCTTGAGGAGGATGTGGCCGATCATGAAGCCGCCGACGGTGGAGCTGTCGACGACGGTGACGGCGAGGCGTCGGAACCTGCGCCGTCCACCACGATCGACGAACGCGTCGACCTTGACGACCTGACGTTGCCCGAAGACGCCGTGCCCGCTCCCGAGACCGTCGAGCTCGATCCCGCCGACTTTCCCCGCACGGTCGAGCACCCTTTCGGAACCGCAGAGATCCCATCGCCACCCGAGCGGATCCTCGCCACTGCCGGAGTGACCGACCTCGACGCACTCATTTCTCTCGGCGTGGTGCCGGTCGCGACATCGCTGTACTACCCGATCAACTTCGAGGGCGACCTTGGTCTCGCCCCGTGGAACCAGGAGTACGTCGGTGAGCTGATCGAGTTGCCGCGTGGTGCGTCGATCGAAGAGTACGCCCGGGTCGAACCCGACCTCATCGTCGGCCAACTCGGATCCGGTGATGCTGTCGACAGCCTCGATCTGTTCAGCGAGATCGCTCCGGTCGTGATCCACGAGTACCCGACCGACTGGCAGGATCCGATCACGCTGTTCGGCGATGCGCTCGGCCTCGAGGAGGAAGCGCTTGCAGCGATCGACAGAATCCAAGGCGAGATCGACGCGATCGCCGAGCGTGTCCCCGACGAGGGCGTCTCGGTGGCGATGGTGTCGCCGTTTGCCGGTGGCCAAATCACGATCTACAACGAGAACCTCGGTGCGGGCCCGGCGCGTGCGCTCGCCAGCATCGGCGTCGAGATCGTCGGACCCGACGGTCCGCTCTCGTATGAGCGAATGGAAGAACTCGCCGCTGCCGACTGGGTGATCGTGTTCGACTTCACGCTCGGGCCAGTGGATGCATTCCTCGACGACCCGGTGTTCAACACCTTGCCGGCCGTGCAGGCGGGCAATGTGGTGCGGCTCAGCCCGGAACAGTCGTTCTCCTGGGTGATCGAAACCTCACGGTCGCTCCCGGCGACGCTCGACGGCATTCTCACCGAGATCGGCTTGTGAGTCGACGCACCCCTCTGGCGGATGGGGTCGTGTCGTGACCGCGACGATCGACGACGTCTGCATCGAGTCGACCGACGCCGAGCCCGTCGTCGATGATCGACGAGCGACTCGTCGGCTGCGCGTCGCCGTGGTCGTCGCCGCGCTCCTCACGATGTTCGTGGCCTCGTTCGGCGTCGGCGCCCGCTCGACCTACGGCGCGCTCACGTCGAGCGACGAACCGCAGTACCTCCTCACGGCGCTGAGCTTGGCGGAAGACTTCGACTTGGACATCAGTGACGAGATCGAGCGACGCGCCTTCGAGCCGTTTCACGAGATCAGCTTGAACACGCAGACCTTCCCGCTCAACGAGTCGGGCCAGCGTCTGAGCCCGCACGACCCGCTGCTGCCACTGGTGGCCGCACCGGCGATGCGTATCGGCGGCTGGCTCGGTGTGCGAATTCTGCTCGTCACGATCGGTGGCCTCACGGCAGCGCTCGCGACCTGGACGGCGGTCCGGCGCTTCGGCGTTCGACCGAGTTCGGCGCTCGTCGGCGTCGGCTCGATGATGATCGGCGCGCCCATCGCTGCGTACTCGACACAGGTGTTCCCCGAGATCCTCGCGGCGCTGCTGGTGACGGTGATCGCTGCCGCCGGCACCGGCCCCGAACTGCAACGTCGCCATGCCGGGTGGGTCGTGACGGCGACCGTTGCGTTGCCATGGACGTCGATCAAGTACGCAGGCACCGCTGCTGTCGCCGTGTTGGTGCTCGGGTTGATGTGGTGGCGGCGAGGTGAGCGACGCATGGTCGTCCTGTCGACGATTGCGCTGGCCGTGTCCGGCGTTGTCTACCTCGCTGTGCATCAGCGGATCTATGGCGGATGGACCGTGTACTCGACGGGTGACCACTTCATCGATGACGGTGAGTTCGCCGTGGTCGGCACCAACCCGGATTACTGGGGTCGCTCTCGGCGCATCATCGGACTGCTCGCCGATCGACGCTATGGCCTCGTTCCGTGGGCGCCGGTGTGGATCTTCGCGCCGGCGGCGTTGGCCTGGCTCGCGGCACGACGCCACCGCCTCGCGATGTTCGCGATCGCCACGATCGCAGCCGGCTGGGCCACGGCAACGTTCGTTGCGTTGACGATGCACGGCTGGTGGTCGCCGGGTCGTCAGATCGTGGTCGTCGCACCGCTGATTGCGCTGGCGCTCTCGGTGCTGGTCGACGAGGTGCCTCGTCTGCGCTGGCCCGTCGGGGTGCTCGGCCTGGCCGGAGCGTCGACGTGGGTGTGGCTGGCGATCGAGGCGAGCACCGATCGGCGGGTGCTCATCGTGGACTTCTACGAGACGGCTGCGCCCGTGTACCGGCTGCTGTCACCGGTGTTCGCGCAGGGATGGCCTCGAACGGGCGCGGCCGGCCAGGTGCT
>JBCBDK010000550.1:0-2939 GCA_038529675.1 Actinomycetota bacterium | reverse complement strand
CGGTGGGCTTCGGCGCGCCGGCGACGACTCGTGAACCGAGGCGGGCGGCGATCGCGGCGGTGTCGTCGGACGACTCGTCGTCGACGACGATCACCTCGGCCACGCCCGGAGCACCGACGATCGAGTCGAGCAGCGGCCCGATCCGTTCGGCCTCGTCGCGAGCGGGGACGACCACCGAGACGATCGGCGTCGAGTTGGCGTCCGTGGTCGGGACGGAGGTCGGACCCGCGCGAACCGGCTCGGCCGTTCGTGCGGCACCGGCGAGCCGCCGGACGATCAGCGCAGCAGCACCCAGCCGCGCCGCACCGACGGCGAGCGTCAACGCACGCATCGGAACTGCGTCCCGCGATGGTTCATGCGATGTCGTCGGCGACGAGGTCGGCGACGATGCGAGCACTCGACGACACGAGCGGGAGGCCGCCGCCTGGATGGCTCGACCCGCCGACGAGGTACAGCCCGCCGATCGGGCCCCGGTTCGCAGGCCGCCGGAACGCGGCGTTGCGCCCGTTGGACGACGTGCCGTAGATCGCTCCGCCAGGCGAGCGATAGCGCTCCTCGATGTCGGCTGGCGTGAGATGCGCTGCGAACCGTAGGCGCTTCCGCAGGTCGACACCGTGCTGGGCGAGCCGGGCGAGGACGACGTCGCGGTAGTCCTCGCTGTCCACCTCCACACCGGGCGGGGTGTTGACGAGGAGGAACCAGTTCTCGTCGCCGTCGGGCGCCTGCGTCGGGTCGGTGACGGCGGAGACGCAGCCGTAGATCGTCGGATCCTCGGCCAGTTGGCCGTTGGCGAGCGCCCGGAACTCCTGCTGGAAGTCGGCCGAGAACCACACGTTGTGATGGCCGATGCCCGGCGTTCGATCGCGGACGCCGAGGCACAGCACGAACCCGCTCGTCGACCGGCCGGCGCGGCGCACGCGATGCAGTGCGTGGTCGTCGGGGAGCAGATCGCCGTAGAGGTGGCGGGCGTCGACGTTCGCGATCACGACCGACGCGTCGACGTAGCTGCCGTCGGCGAGTTGCACGCCGGTGACCTGCGATGGTGCGTGCTGGATGCCGATCACCTCGGCACCGTTCACGATGGAGACTCCCATGCCGGTCGCCACCCGTTCGTACGCATCGCGAAGCGCAGCGAGACCGCCGGCCGGATACCAGCAGCCGAACCTCGACTCGACGTGTGGGATGCACGCCAACGTGGCAGGCGCCTCGAACGGCGACGACCCCGAGTAGGTCGCGTACCGGCCTGCCCACTGGTGGAGCCGTTCGTCGGTGAACGTGCGTCGAGCGGCGGTCCACAGCGTGCGGCCGGCATCGATGTCGAGGAGGTCGCGCGGTGACTGCATGCGCGACACGAGCGAAAGCGGTGATTCCATCGGCCCGGCGAAGAACGTCCGCTCGGCGATGTCCCAGATCGTGCGGCCGCGAGCGTCGAACTCGCGCCACTCGTCGTCGGCGCCCGGCGCGAACTCCTGGAAGGCGTCGGCCGTCGCGTCCGCGTCGTCGTGCACGACGAGTGATCCGGCACCGCGGCGGTCGTCCTCGCGCCAGTGGTAGTGGAATTGAGGGTCCAGGCGTGTCAACTCGACCTCGTCGAACAACGACGTGCCGGCAGCGCGGAACGTCTCGTCGAGCAGGTGGGGGAGCGTGACGAGCGATGGACCGATGTCGAACGTGAAGCCGTCGCGCTCGTACACGGCGAGCTTGCCGCCGACCACACCGCTGCGCTCGAGCACGGTCACGTGGTGACCTGCTGCCTGCAGCCGGATTGCGACCGACAGCCCACCGACACCCCCACCGATCACGACCACGTCGGGCCGCCGTCGGCTCACGACTGACCTCGCACGATGTTGGCGAGGGCTGCGCCGGCGATCGGGAGCATGCCGAGTCCACCCACCGTGGCGACCAACGGGTCGCGGAAGTAGCGGGCGAAGCCGAGGGTCTGCATGACGGCCATGTACCCATACTCCCCGACGAGGCGCCGGTCGGCTCGCATCGCTCCTCGTGTCGTCGCGGCCGCTGCGGTGCGGGGTGCGTCCGATGCGGTCTCGGCCCGGTCCACCGGCAGCAACGCCTCGAGCACCGCCATGATCCCGAGCCCGGTGATGAACCACCCGGCGAAGTTCTGGAGCGGGATCCCGCGATACACGCCGCGCTTGGCCCACCGCCAATACCCCTCGCCGACCATCTGCGGATCGAGGAACAGGTCCCATGCCGTCATCGCCAGCGAGCCGAGCGCGAGGCGTCCCGCCGGTGTGGATCGGGCACCGAGTGCTGCAGACGCCGCCTCGCGGGATGGCAGCCCCATCCCGAACCATGCGAGCGGCACGATGATCGGCACGTGCGCGATCTGCGGGCGCAGCGCGTCGGTGTAGGCGTAACGGCCGAACGGGAACCCGGTGCGGGTGCCGATCCGCTCGATCGCTGCGGTGGCGACCGCAGTGACGGCGGCGGCGCTGCCGGCCCGTGCCGTGCCCCATCGACGGACCGAGTTCGCCGTGGTGGTCGAGAACATGCCGCCGACCACGACCGACGACAGCAGGCGGCGGCCACGCCCACCGCGCGGCAGCAACGGCGTCGCGATCATCCCGGCCGCGGTCACGACGGATGTGGCGCCGGCGACGAGGTCGGCGGCTCGGCCCGTGGCAATCGTGCCCGTCGTGGTCATCGCACGAGTCGGGCGACGAGTCGGGCCTTCTCGAAGGTGGAGACCGACGCCCGCGACGAGAAGACGTCGTAGCGCTGCCCTTCGATCTCGTCGAGGATGCGGCCGTACAGCGTGTGCGCAGCCCGCACGCACTTGGCAGATCGCTCGGGGAGCATCGCGATGCCGAGGTCGGCCGAGCGGTAGAGCGTTCGGCATCGGTCGATCTCGAACCGCATCAGGTCGACGAACTCCGGGGTGACCGTTCGCGTCGTCAGGTCCGCACCGAACCGGCGGA
>JBCBDK010000549.1:0-2939 GCA_038529675.1 Actinomycetota bacterium | reverse complement strand
GCGCCGTTCACGTCGGCGCGCCTTTCCGCGCTGTTCGGCGAGCGCCGAGGTGCCGTACTGCTCGGTCCCCGGTCGAGTGGGCGCGTGGCGATATCGAGCGGTTTTCGGTTGGCGTTCGTGGCTGGTTGGTCGGCTGTCGTCGTCGGCTGGCGAGTGCCAGGCGTAGGGTCGCGTGATGGTCGGTCATGCCGGTGTGGCGCTTTCGGCTCCGGTGGACGTGGAGTACCGGCCGCCTCGTGGTCGGGAGAGGCTGCCGTTTGAGGTGCTCGACCGGGCCGGGATTCTCTCGCGGAAGTCGGAGGACGCCTTCTTGCTGCGACAGCGCTCGGGCTTCCACCAACTGGTGGTGTGCCGGCGCGGGAGGGGAGTCCACCATGTCGACTTCGAGCGAGTCGACTTCCAGGTCGGCACCGTGCTCCGCATCCACCCCGGCCAGGTCCAACGGTTCGTGCCGGAGCCGAGATTCGAGGCCCGGATGTTGGTGTGGCCGACCTCGTCGCATCGGGTCGCGCCGGATGCGCCGACGTGGTATCCGGGAAGCGACGTTGCGACCGTCTGGCAGGTCGACGCAGCGCTTCGCAAACGGCTCTTGGGCTGGATCGACGAGCTCGAGGACGCCCAATCGGGTTTCGTGGTATCGGCGAACCATCGTGCGCTCCTTCAGTCGATGCTGACCACGTTCCTGCTCCGCCTCGAGATCGAACTCCCGTCGCCCGCTCCTCGCTCCACGGGGCTCCCCGCCGCATACTTGGCCTACCGACGCGTCATCGAAGAGCACCTGTATCGACGACCCTCGGTAGCCGAGCTCGCCTCCCGCATCGGGTACAGCACCCGGACGTTGGACCGTTCGTGCCAGGCGGTGAGCGGCCAGACGGCGCGTCAGGTGCTCGACGCGCGTCTCGTGCTGGAGATTCGACGACTGTTGACGCAAACGGACCGCGCGGCCGCTCGGATTGGCGCCGAACTCGGTTTCGACGACCCGTCGAACTTCTCGCGGTTCGTGCGCCGCCACCTCGACATGACGCCGAGCCAGGTCCGCCGATCGTTGTGATGACGGCAGCGGGCTTCGCGCTGTCGCACGCTGCTCATCCCTGACCCGCCCGCAGCCCTGACGTGTCGCGTTGCGACCATCGCGTGTCAGCAGGGGACCTCGATTGTCAGCCTGGCTTCGAAGACGCTGGAGGCAACGACCGACTCACGCAGGAGAGACCACTCGATGAAGTACCACAACCTCCCAGCCGCAGCACTCACGAGCATCATTGCCCTGACTGCGTGCGGTGGCGACGACCCCGGCCCACTCGAGGGCGCCGGCGACATCACGTTGCGCAACACGCTCGAGGAGAACGGCGGCCCCGAGACCGCATTCCCGGCACTCTTCGAACTCCCCGACGACACATTCGACGAGTTCGGTTCGTTCAGCAACGACGCCTCCGAGTTCCCGACCGCTCTCGCCCAGCCCGACACCCCGTTCGGCGACATCAGCGGCCTCTATGACATCGATCTGACCGCTGACCGGATCGAATTCACGCTGCTGCCCACCGCCGACGACCCGTTCTGGATGAACGTGTTCGAGGTGTTCCCTGCAGGCAAGTTCGACCGCTACTACCTCACCTTCGACGCACCTCACGGTGTCGAGGACTCCGACAGCGACGACGACTCTGTGAGGCTCCACATCGACTCGCCGACCGTGCTGGTCGTCGAGATCAGCGAAGGTTACGACATGAACCCCGGCGCCGAGTTCACGATCGACCTCAGCTGACCGAGGCACCAACACCGCACGACCCCAGACGGAAGTCGACGAGGGGACTCATGAGGACTCCTGATGCCATCGCCGCATTCGACGGCCGTCATCGTCATCACCACGGACGTCGTCCAGTGCAACATGCGGCGTCATCTTCGGCCGGCGGGAGGTCAACCCAGCGCCTTGGTCTTTCGCCGGTCGCCACGCCATCGCTCGACTGTGGGATGTGGACATCGCTTCCCGGCGATGCGTTGTCCGCATGAACTGTTTCGTGCAGGCATGCGAATCGATACCAGCGCATGGTCCTGCGGACCAACGCGGGAACCGGCACGATGCGCACGGCCGACAGCGCGATATTCGCGGCGGAATGCACAACGTTCCGACTGTGCATCGACCCCTTGTCGACCGTACCCGGCCGTCGCCCGGTCCAGCGTGCCCGTCGGCTCAGAGCGACGCGAGGAACTCGCGGAGTGCGTTGTTGACCTCGTCGGGGTGGGTGAGGTTCGGTGCATGCGCCGCACCCTCGACGGCGACGACGCCACGGTGGTCGACGGCGGCCTCGGCGAGTTCGTGAGCGAACGCGATGTCGATCGCCTGGTCAGCGGTTCCGTGAACGGCGAGGATCGGACAGCCGATGTCACCGATGCGCTCGCTGACGTCGTCACGTCCCAGCAGTGCGCCGCCGGCGAGAACGAGTTGGCCCCGATCGATCCGCTCCCACCGTGGAATCCACTCGGCGCTCAACTCGGCGTCGCCGAGGATCAGCCCCGACACCATCTCGAACACGGCGGCCCGCTCGTCGTCGGAACCGTGCTCGAACACGTGCAGCATGCCGCGGTAGCCATCGATCGTCTCGGCGTCGTCGACGCCGGCTTGCGAGTCGATGAGTACGAGGGCGGCCACCCGGTCGGGGTGGGCAAGTGCCGCCCGGAGGGAGAGGAAGCCGCCCTGTGACATCCCGACCAGCACCGCTCGATCGACCCCGAGGTGGTCGAGGAGGCCGATGGCGTCGTCGGCGGAGTCCCAGTAGCTGAACGGACCGGGCGCGACCGTCCCGCCGAATCCTCGCTCGTCCCACGAGATGCAGCGGTAGGCGTCGCGCAGCGCCTGGACCTGCGGATCGAACATCGTTCGGTCCATCAGGAAGCCGTGGCTGAACAGCACTGCCGGGCCGTCACCCCCGGTGTCGTCGTGAGAG
>JBCBDK010000548.1:0-2940 GCA_038529675.1 Actinomycetota bacterium | reverse complement strand
CGTCGCCGAAGTCGGCGACGTCAGCCTGATCGGTCTGGAAGGCGGCCACAGCGGCGTCGGTCGGGACGAAGAACGTCGCCGGGCCGTCACCGCTCGCAGCGGCTCCCGCAACCGGGGTGAAGCCGAGGAACCCCGGGATCAGCGTCGCACCGGCGGCGGTGGCGGCCGCCGCGAGGTCGCCTGCAGCAGCGGCGTCGCCGCCTTCGTCGCCAGCGGCCTCTTCGTCGCTGTCACCAGCGGGCTCGAGCACTTCACCTTCGAGGGCACCGATGTCGTCGGCGGAGATTCCGAGTGTGTCCCAAGCAGGCTGGAGCGCTGCACGGATCTCGGGGCCGCCACCGGCAGCACCGAGCTCACCATCGAGGGCGAAGATCGCGTTGATCGTGTCGCCGTCGGCGCCAGCCGGCGTGACGAACGGCTCGATGACCCGCCAGAAGGCGAGACCCTCCGCCCGGTGCTTCTCGGCCTCGTCGGTGTCGTTCGCCTCGAGGTCGGCGGTGACCAGCGTGCCGTAGCGGATGACCGCCTGGCTGTAGGTGATCGCCACGTTGCGGACCACTTCGTCAGCCGCTGCCTGAGCGCCTTCGGTGTCTTCCGCCAGCAAAGCGTCGCGGCCTTCGATCATTGCGGCGAGGATCGCCTCGTTCGCCTGGGAGGTATCACCCTCGCCGAGCGTGCCGAAGTTGCCGCCGCGCTTGTCGGCGGTGGCGAACGGAGCACAGCCCGGCGCGTCACCGTGGTAGAACGCCCAGCCTTCGTCCCAGTTGTGCACTGCACCCGACTGGATGTCGAAGTTGCCCTCGGCTGCCTTGTCGTTTGCGACGACCAGCTCGTGGACCACCCACGCGATCATCACCTGGTTCTGAATGCCCTTCTCGATGCCCTGCGAGCGCACCGAGTCCGACGCGCCTTCGAAGGCGCCGCTGCCCTCGAGCGCTGCGGTGACGAAGTCATCAAGCGGGGTAGCGGCGCCGTAGAAGGCATCCACACCGTGGCTGCGGTCGTCACGCGAGGCAAAACCGCCGATCGAGCGGATCGAGCCGTCGCTCTTCACCGAGGCGACGCCGTCGCGGTAGATCGCCGTGATGGCGTCGTAGTCGATCGTGTCTTCGTCGAGCAGCGACGAGATCTCGCAGATGTCGTTCACCACGAGACGGTGGCTGTCCACGTTGGATGCGTACTCGTAGCCGCCGTCGCCAGGGCTCGCCTCGGCCTCTTCGGCCGGTGCGCTCGACGAGCCGGAGCCGGAGCCGGAGCCGGACCCCGAGCCTGACGCCGAGCCGGAGTCGGATGCAGGTGCGGAGGCTGAGCCTGAGCCCGAGCCCGATCCGGAACCGGAGGCTGAACCCGACCCCGACCCCGACCCCGAGCCCGACCCCTCTTCGAGTTCGGTGACCGAGCCGGAGTCGCCGTCGTCATCGCTGCCGCATGCTGCGAGGAGCAGCGTGGCTGCAGCGGCCGCCGCGACGACGCGCCGCGACCGAGGAGTTGTCTTCTGATGCTTGTGCATTAGGCATGCTTACCAGTGCGCTAGTCGTATTCACAACACCCAGCTCGGGATGTGGTGGCCTCGTTCTCTCGCGCGAGCCGAGGATGCCGAGGATCGACGTGTTGGCTCGGTCGAAAGCGCACGGGTGAAGCGCGGAACTCGTCAGCGTCGGTGGCCGGTGATCATCAGGTAGGCGTCGTCGATCGCCATGCCGCCTCCGTCGGCGGGCCGTCCACGTTTGTCTGCCTCGTCGGTCAACGTCGATGCGACCGCTGACCAACGGCCTGCCTCGGTGAGTTTCGCGCGTGCGCCCCTGAGTCCGCCTGCGGCTGAGGTGATCGTGTCCACGAGGTCAGCGGCGTCGCGACCGCGCCAACTCACGGCGTGCCGCTCGATACGCACATCGCCGAACCCCACGTCAGCCATCACCGCTCGGGCCGTAGCTTCCACGCCGAACAACACCGGGAACGGAGCCGGCTCGGATCCGACTGCTGCAGCGAGTATCGGTCGCCACGCTTCAGGCCAGCCGCCGGGGCACCAGGCGCTCCAAGCGATCGGGGTGTCTGGAGCCAGGCATCGGTGGAGTTCGAGCAGCACCTTGCGCGGGTCGTCCGCGAAGATCAGCGCGAAGTTGGAGATGGCAGCACCCAACCGCCCCGACCTGATCGGGATGCACTGACCGTCGGCCAGCGTGAGCGGGTGTGCCGATGCACCGTGAGCCGTCAGTTGCGTGATGGATCGGTCGAGACCGACGGGCTGCCAACCCGCCTCGGCGATGAGCTCGAGCGCAGCGCCGGTCCCACTGCCGACGTCGAGCAGTGACGCCGGCTCATCGGCAGGGGCGCGGCCCACGGCATCGACCAGCCGCTGCGCTGCGGGTCGTACGTGACGTGCCATGGCGCCGTAGTCCGACCAGCGGCCCGAGGTTGCTGCGTGCTCTCGGCGGGGAGATGCCGATGTCGTCATGCCCGCCCTCCTGTGGCGCTGCCATGGTGAATGATGGCGGGTGCCTGGTCTCGCCGGTCGGCGATGCGATCTCACGCCATCGAGCGTTAAGGTAACCTCACACCCGTTGAGATTCCTACCTTCCTCATTCGAACGTCGTCGTGCAGCGAGAGCCAGAGTTCGAGGGGATCCGGGTACGTTCCGCCCGGTGACGCTGCCTGATCGAACGATCTCTCGCTCGGAGGTCGGGCCGGAGGCGAGGGCGCTGTTGCGGCGTTGTTTCGGGGTCGCACGTCGGTTTCACACGGTCGCGTTCTCGGCGGGCCTGCTGTGGCGAGGTGCTGCGATCGCAACGCCGTGGGTGCTGCAGCGTGCGATCGACGACGGTGTCGTCGACGACGACCGGCGCGCCCTGGTCGTCTGGTGCAGCGCCCTGATCGGGCTCGGGATGGCCTCGTGGGTCGGTGATGCGGTTCGCCATCTCTACGTCGAGCGAGGCGCATACC
>JBCBDK010000547.1:0-2945 GCA_038529675.1 Actinomycetota bacterium | reverse complement strand
GCGCCCACGCAGTGGTCACCGGCGGGTACTCCGGGCTCGGCCTCGAGACGGTCCGAGCACTCGTCGATGCGGGCGCAGCCGTCAGCGTGCCCGCCCGTCGGCCCGATCATGCAGCTGAGGTCCTGGCGAGCGCGGGTGTCGACGGCGTGTCGGTCGGTCCGCTCGACCTCGGCGACCTCGACAGCGTCGCCACGTACGCCGAGTCGCTGCTCGTCGCCGAGCGGCCGATCGATCTCATGATCGACAACGCGGCGATCATGGCGTGCCCCGAGACCCGCGTCGGGCCGGGTTGGGAGGCACAGTTCGCGACGAACCACCTCGGGCACTTCGCGCTCGTCAACCGGCTCTGGCCGCTGATCGCCGCCGCCGGTGCCGATGGTGGCGCACGGATCGTGTCGGTCTCGTCGACCGGCCACAAGCTCTCGCCGATGCGATGGGACGACATCGATTTCACGACGGGCTACGACAAGTGGGTCGCCTACGGTCAGGCGAAGACCGCCAACTCGCTGTTCGCCGTCCAGCTCGACCGACTCGGCGCAGCCGCTGGTGTGCGAGCATTCGCGGTCCACCCCGGCGGCATCATGACGCCGCTGCAGCGGCACCTCTCGCACGACGAGATGAAGGCGATGGGCTGGGTGGACGACGACGGCAACGTCCACGAGATGTTCAAGTCGCCTGCGCAGGGGTGCACGACCACGCTGTGGGCGGCGACGTCGCCGATGCTCGACGGACTGGGCGGGGTGTACTGCGAGGACTGCGACATCGCCCGACCGCACGATCCCGATCACCCGATGGCGCGCGCGTTCGGGGTGATGGATCACGCACTCGACCCCGACGAGGCCGCCAGGCTGTGGGCGCTGTCGGCCGAGCGCACCGGCGTCGACGCGTTCGCCTGAGCCCCACCCGTCGTCGCTCACGGGCGGTGGGTCGCGGCCGGATCGTGCTCAGGCGGGTCCGTTGAGCACGATCTCGCCGCTCGAGCCGCGATAGCCGTACACCGCGACGTGATACGTCGTCCCCGCCACGGCGTCGAACGCGACGGCGCTCACGCGATGGTTCGACGGCGAGCAGTTGCAGTCGTCGTTCGATGTGACCTCGACGAGCGACTCGAGCTCGTCGCCGGTCCACACGGCGAGGATCGTGTCGAAGTTCGAGCCGATCGTGTCGAACTCGATGCGTTCGCTCACGGTCGGTGTCCACGCCCACCAGACCGATCCGGTCTGCGCGTCGCCGTCCATACCGCCCTGGCCGGCGCCGGGCGTCTGCTCCACTTCGAGCGTTGCGCCGACGTTGCTCCCCGTCACGGTGGGACCGACGAAGGCGACCCGATCGGCGAAGTCGTCGTTCCCCGCCGGCACCGCTTCGCGAATGTTCAGCACGATGTCGCCCTCGTCGCCGACGCCAGTGCCGATGTCTCCCATCCCGGATACCGACACCAGGTAGGTCTCGCCGGTGGTCACGGGAACGGCGACGATGCTGCCGAACTCGACCTCGCCGTTGTGGGCGCCGAGGACGGTGAGTGCGTCGACCGCTGCGCCCTGCCCGACGGCGAGGTGGGTCCGGAAGTCCGAGCCGATCGTGTCGAACCTGGCGAGCCCGTCGAACGGCGACGTCCACTCCCACCACACCGACGCAGCCGACTCGGCGAACAACCCGCTGAGGAACGTCCGTTCACCGGGTTCGACCGTGGCGCCGACGTTGTCGCCCGTCGTCGTGCCGACGAACGCGGGGAGGCGATCGGCGACGTCGTCGTTCGGCGGAGGTCCTCCTGCGAGCACCCAGTCGATCGCTGCGGCGACGAGTTGTTCGCCGGTGGCGGTCAACGAGCGAGCCCCGGCGTAGCTGGGGAACAGCGCGACGCGCAGCGCCGGCGCCGGCGCCGAATCGGCCAGGGTGTCGCCGGCGTCGTAGGAGAACAGCACGGCGCGGTTGGTGCGGCCCGGCTCGTGGGCAATGACCGTCGCGTCGGACGACGGCTTACCGAACGACAGCGGCGCCGGGTCGGTGTACACCCGGGTGCTGCCCGCGGGAAGGTCGCCGGCCAGCGGCTCGATCGCATCGGCGATGACGAGGTTCGTGTGGAGCTGGCTCGACTCGCCCGAGTTCGACAGGGCCATCTCGTCGAAGAGGTTCCCCTCCCAGATCATGACCGGGACGGGTGCGCCGCGGAACGTGGCGCCGACCTTCGACGGGACGACCGACGTCGACACGAACACGACGTCGTACACGAGGAGATCGATGGCGGCGAGGTCGCTGTCGTCGTCGACGATGTCGAGGAGCACGCCGGCGTCCTCGATCATCGAGACGATCGGGCGGTCGCCGGCCGGTGGGTTGGTGCTGCCGGCGACCAGCAGGCCGCGCGGCGGCGCGACCGCGGAGCAGACGACGCCGTCGCAGGCGCCGAGGCCGTTGCCGGTGGCGCTGTTGCCGCCGCCGTCGATGACGGCTGCAAACGCGCGGATTCCCCATTCGCCGTTGTCGTCGGCCGTGTTGCCGACGATCGTCGTGTCGCTGGTGTCCGGGCCGATCCGGATGCCGTCGACGTCGTTGAAGTACGACGTGTTGCCGTCGAGCATGGTGCCCGATGCCGTGCCGTCGACGGCGATGCCATGCTCGTCCCAGCCGAGTGTCTCGGTGTTGCGGATCGTGTTGCCGGACGATGAGCCGTCCAGCGCCACGCCGCGCTCGGAGACGCGTGCATAGCCACCGAAGCGGCTGGCAGCGACCACGTTGTCGTTCGAACGATCGAGGATGACACCCCAGCGGCTGCTCCCGCTCGTCACCCGCTCCAGCGTGTTCCCATGCGAGCTGGTCAGCCGCAGTGCGGTGCCCTGCGCGTTGTTCGAGTGGAGATCGCGCAGCACGTTGCGATGTGCGGCGACCATCTCGACGCTGTGCACCATGCCGCCGAAGGTCAGGTCCTCGACCAGGTTGTCGTCGGACTG
>JBCBDK010000546.1:0-2947 GCA_038529675.1 Actinomycetota bacterium | reverse complement strand
GGCATCTGGCGGTGGTCCGCGCCGCTGGTCGTGATCGTCTCGATCGGTGTCACCGGCTCGTGGATCGCCGTCGCCGAGACGCTTCGCGACTACGCCGACAGTCCGGACTGGCCGTCGACGTTCGCATGGACGTCGACGCTCGTCTGGACGGCGGTGACGACCGTCGTCGCCGTCAACTGTGTGGATGCGACGCGCGGTACAGCTGCATCGCCTGACGCACCGCGAGCGCGGACCTGAGATCGAGCGTCTCTTCGGGGAAGTTCCGACGGTCCCAAGTCATCTGCGCGGCTCGATCGACCTCGCCCATCGCCGTCCATCCGAACCACCACTGCGTCACGAGCGGGACGAGCAACAGGGACATGATCGCAGCAAGCGTTGCGGACCGCCACGCCGACTGGTCGCCCGACAGCCACGCTGTGTCCAGGCCGATCGCGAGTCCACTTCGTACGAGCATCGTGAACACCGAGACGACCAGCGGCATCCAGAACCAGCGGCGGACCTTCGACGGCGAGCCGCCCGTCCACGCAGCAGCACGAGCGAGCGCCCGGAATGGGAGGTAGCCGGCGATCACGACCGTGAGCGACAGCGTGACGGCCACGACCAGTCGCAGCTCGTCGAGCAGTTGCTCACCGTCGGGCTCCGTCGTGTCCACGGTCATCTCGAGCCACCGCCACAGCCCAATGCCGACGGCGAGACCGACGAGCGGTGCGAACCACGCGACGACCGCCGGCAGCGGTCGCGGTGCTCGCACGTACACCGTGCTCGGTCGGGCCCGCCGTGCATTGCCGACCGCCAGGCCGGTCCACGCCAGGAGGGCGACGCCCGACACGGCGAACGCGGCCGTAGCGGCCACCGGACTCCACAGCGTCCCAGCGACACCGGCGACCTGCGCGAGCAGCCAGAGCGCCTTCAACCAACCGGTGGGGAGCAAGCCGCGCGGATCTCGGGCCGCCGGGGCCGGCAACCGTGTCGGCACCGACGTTCCGGCAACGGGAGGAGGAAGTGTCCGCGTCCAGCCGGATCCGTTCGCCGCCATGGTGACGCACGGTATCCCTGGGTCACGCTGGGTGCCCGGAACCAGAGGGACTCTTGACGGTTCGTCCTTCGGAGATCCGGGCCAACCCCTCGACCGTTCGCGCTCGACGAATCACTCGACGGTGTCGACGAGCAACTCGAGTTGCCGCGCTGCCACGTCATCCCAGGAGAACTCGCGGGCGAACTCGGTCGCCGCCGCCCCCATCGCCGCCCGACGTTCGTCGTCGCCGAGGAGCGCCACGAGTGCCTCGGCGAGGTCGGTCGGCGAAGCCACGAGGACGCCGGTCACTCCGTCGATCACGCTGTCGCGGTGGCCGGCGATGTCCGTCGCCACCGAGGGCGTGGCACAGGCTGCCGCTTCGGTCAGCGACATGCCCCAGCCCTCGGCTTTGCTCGGACTGACGGCCAGCCAGGCCCGCTGGTAGCAACTGACGAGCTCTGCGTCATCGACGAAGCCTCGGAGGTGGACCCAGTCATCGGCGGCGTGATCCGTGATCCACCGCTCGATCGAGGGGCGGTCGGGTCCGTCGCCCACGAGGTCGACCTCCAGATCGGGGAACGTCGCCCGTGCCGATCGAACGGCCTCGAGCGCGAGCACCTGACGCTTGACCGGAGCCAGACGACCGACGACCACGACACGAGGCGCGAGCGCTCGCCGTCGTGGAGCGGGCGCGAATCGAGTCGCTATCCCCGGCGGCACGACCTCGACCCGTCGGAAGCCGACCGATCGGAGTTCCTCGGCCGACGACTCGGACAGCGTGACGACCGAGGTACGACGGTACGCGCACGGCGCCACTCGCGACTCGACGACACGCCCGACCGCAGCCAGCGGCCCGGGAAGCGCGTCGACCCACATGTCCCGATGGAGGTGATGGAGCCACACGAGCCGCCGACGGCCGGCCCACAGCGGGCTGAGGAACGGCACGCCGTTCCAGATCTCCAGGACCGCCGTGTCCTGCGGGGTGCGCCGCAGGAGCTGTCGGAGCGCGACACGAGCGAACACATCGAATCGGCCGCCTCGCCGGACGATCCGGTAGCCGCGCCGCTCGAGCGTGCCCGCATCGCCCCCGTCCCGTGGCACCGACGTGCGATGCACGATCTCGATCCCGACCGCCGCCCATCGAGCGAGGATCTCGTCGGCGTGGACCTCGGAGCCGCCGCCGTCGGGGTCGCTGAGATCGCGCCAGGCATATGACTCGACTCGACCGACGCCGGCCGCCCGCAACCGGTCGGCGGCGATCGCGAGCCGGTCGGACATCACCGGTCGAGTCGACGCCACACGAACTCGGGTGCGAATCGGAGCAACCCGAACACGTAGCGAAGCACGCCGGGGACCCAGACGACGCGTCGGCCGCGCCGGATCGCCTCGGCGACGGCCTCGCCGACGTCGCCCGGATCACACGCGAACGGCGCCTCCTCCATCCCCGCGGTCATCTGCGATCGAACGAAGCCGGGTCGAGCCGTGAGCACTCGAGCGCCGCTGCCAGCGAGTCGCGCGTCGAGCCCCGTTGCGAACGCGTCCTGCCCCGACTTGGTTGCGCCGTAGACGAAGTTCGAGGCGCGTGTGCGGATGCCGGCCACGCTCGACAGCACGACGAGCACGCCGTGCCCCTGTTCGTGGAGCCGCTCGGCGACCGCCAAGCCGCTGCTGACGGCGCCAGCGGTGTTGACGTCGACGAGGCGCGCGGCTTCGGCGGGGTCGTCGGCCGCGTCCAGGCCGAGCTGCCCGGCCGCCTGCACGACCACGTCGAGGTCGCCGATCCGTTCCGCGAGTGCGGCGATCCACGCCCGGTGCCCGGCGTGATCGGTGGCGTCGAACGGGATCGACACGACCTCCACGTCCGGGCCGACGTCGTCGAGGTCGGCGACGGCGTCGGGCGAACGTTGTGCGAGTACGACGGTGCGCAGCGTC
>JBCBDK010000545.1:0-2949 GCA_038529675.1 Actinomycetota bacterium | reverse complement strand
CCGAGGTCGTCGGATTCGAGCGGCGGCGGGTCCCTGGAGGTGGCCACGACGGCGCCGAGCGAGTGGCCGGCGTCGAACTCGCGGACGGCACGACGATCGACGCATCGATCGTGGTCAACGTCGGCGGCCCGCACAGCGCCGACCTCAATCGGCTGGCAGGCGTGTACGACTCGATGTCGATCAAGACCGAGTCGATCCGCCACGAGACCTACCACGTGCCCGGCCCACCCGACGTCGACTTCACCGCCAGCGGCTTCGCCGTCGCCGACGACGACAACGGCATCTACTTCCGGCCGCAGCCCGGCAACAACATCCTGATCGGGACGACCGACCCGCCGTGCGACCCGAAGGTGCCGGTCGGACCCGACGACGAACTCGGCGAGCTGACGATCGACGGCTGGGAGACGAACACGCTGCGGATCAACAAGCGGATGCCGTCCCTCGGCGTGCCGCCGCCGCACGAGAAGAAGGGGGTGGTCGATCGCTACGACAAGAGCGACGACTGGATCCCGATCTACGACCGAACTGACCTCGACGGCTTCTACGTCGCGATCGGGACGTCGGGCAACCAGTTCAAGAACGCCGCCGTCGCCGGCCACATGATGGCCGAGCTGATCGAGGCGGTCGAGGCCGGCCACGACCACGATGCGCAGCCGCTCCAGCTCACCGGACGGTGGACGGGGCTCCCGCTCGACCTCGGCACGTTCAGCCGGAACCGGTCGATCCACGCCGACAGCAGCATGACCGTCCACGGCTGAGTACCACGCGGGCACCCTCCGGCCCGCTCCCCCATCGACGCGAACCGGTTGCATTCCCCGACAGCGGCGCCGATCCCCCATGATGGAAGAACCCGGTGGTCATCCGGGTTGGAGGGTCCATGTCGTCGTCCGAACAGCCACACCCCACCCGCTACGACCTCGTCGTCGTCGGCGGGTCAGCCGGCGGGCTCTCGACCGCCGCGTCGTCGGTGCGCTCCGGGCTGACCCGGGTCCGGATCATCGAGGCCGACTCGTCGGTCGCATTCCCCGACCTCGTCGGCGAGAACCAGCTCGACATCGGGTTCGGTGAGACCGTCACCTCGATCGCCGTCGCCGACGACGGGAGCGGCGACATCGTGGTCGACACCGACCGTCTCAGCTACCGCACCCGGGCCGTTCTCGTCGCCGATCGTCACCCGGACGAGACGTGGCAGCCGTCGATCGCACTCCCGCAGTCCGAGCGGGTCCACGTCGACCGAAACGTGACGAACATCGAGGCATCGGGCGACGTCGACGTCCTCGTCGTGGGTGCGTCCGACCATGCCGTCGAGTTGGTCGCCCACCACGTCAACGCAGGCCATCGGGTCGTGCTCGCCGCGGGTGGGATGGACCCGGGCAAGCTCTCCCCCGCCGCCGACCGGGAGCTGCGGCGGATCGAGCACGACCGCTCGGCGACGATCCTCTATCGCTCGACGCCGGCGACGATCGACCTGGTCAACGGCTACCCGATGGCCGACTTCGGCGACCGACGTACACCGGACCTGCAGTTCGATCACGTCGTCTGGGCGCCGCCACGCGTCATGTTCCGCCCGTCCGACGTCGGGCTGAGTGACGAAGCGCTCGAGTCGGGCAGGGTCTGGTTCATCGGCGACCCCGACGGCGAGACCCCGGCGACGACCGCGCCGGGATGGCAGGCCGGCGTGGCGATCGCCGAGGCGTGCTTCCCGGAGATCGAGGTGGAGCCGGTCGCGCCGAGCCTCCACCGCCGAACGCACCACCCCGACGCGATCGAGGATCTCCGGACCGAGCACTACAACGCCACGATCACCCACTTCGAGCCCCATCACTCCGACCTCTGGGTGCTGCGGGTGAAGCCGGACAGCGGCGACACCTCGTACCTCCCGGGTCAGTACGCATCGCTCGGCCTGGGCTACTGGGAGCCGCGAATCGACGACGCGCCCGACCCCGATGCCGAGCAGCGGTGGGACAAACTGATCCGCCGGTCGTACTCGATCTCGTCACGCATGTTCGACGAGTACGGCTACCTCACCAACGAGGACGGTCTCGACGAGCTCGAGTTCTACGTCGTCCTCGTCCAACCGACCGATGACAACACGCCGGCGCTCACGCCACGCCTCGCCCTGAAGGAGGTCGGCGATCGCATCTACCTCGGGCCGAAGGTCGCCGGCAGGTACACCCTGAACGCAGTCAGGAACCCGACCGACGAGGTGGTGTTCTTCTCGACCGGCACGGGTGAGGCACCGCACAACGGGATGATCGTCGAGCTGCTCCGCAAGGGACACACCGGCCCGATCGTGTCGGCGGTGACGGTGCGCAAGCACGCCGACCTCGGCTACGAAGCGAAGCACCGGGAGCTCGAGCGGCGGTATCCGAACTACCACTACCTGCCGATGCCGACCCGAGAGCCCGGCATCCCGAAGCGCTACCTGCAGGACCTGCTGCGCGACGACGACTTCGACGAACTGGGCCTGAAGCTGGCGGCGGGCTCGACCCACGTGTTCCTGTGCGGCAATCCGGCGATGATCGGGCTCCCCGAGGCGGGCGACGACGGTGTCGAACGCTTCCCGGAGCCGACCGGCGTGGTCGAGCTCCTCGTCGAGCGCGGCCTCACCCTCGACCGCCGCAAGTCACCCGGCAACATCCACTACGAGGAGTACTGGTGAGAACGTTCGGGGTCAGACCCCAGGTGCTCTCGTGAGAACGTTCGGGGTCTGACCCCGTTCGTTCTCGGCGCGCTCACGAGCGCATTCGTGCGCCGGCCGGGTCGAAGGGAGGCTCGTCGAGGCGGGTGGCCCGGCGGCGGTCGCCGACGATCTCGATCTCCCACGGGCCGTCCGACGCGGCGGCATCGGCGGGGACGTAGCCCATCGCCATCGACAGTCCGCTGTGGTGCGCGAACCCACCGGACGTGATCCAGCCGACGACGGTCGCCGCATCGCCCTCGCCGGGC
>JBCBDK010000544.1:0-2952 GCA_038529675.1 Actinomycetota bacterium | reverse complement strand
GGGAACCGGCTGGAACAGCCGATCCCGGAGATGAACACCGTGTTCTCGGGCGCGGTGCCGAGTTCGGGCATGAGCTGCTGGACGGCCTGGAGGATGCCGTAGTCGCCGCAGCCGGGGCACCAGCGGACCTCCTGGTCGCTCGCCCAGTCCTTCTTCGTGGTGGTGGGGACCGCCGTGTCGGTCATGACGCAGCTCCGTTCTCCTGGTGGCCCGCGTGGTCGGCTCCGGTGTGCTCGTCGTCGGTACCTCGGGTCAGTTCGGCGTGCGCTTGGTCGATCGCCGCCTCGATCTCACGGGACTTGAACGGCAGACCCTGCACCTTGGACACCGAGGTGATGTCCTTCAGGAACGTGCCCCGCAGGTGGTGGGCGAGCTGGCCACGGTTGAGTTCGGGCAGGATGACCTTCTCGTAGCGGCTCAGAACGTCGCCGAGGTCGGGTGGTAGCGGGCTGAGGTGTGTGATGTGCGCACGGGCGACCTTGATGCCGGCTCGACGACGACGCTGCACCGCTGCATCGATCGCGGCCCAGGTGGAACCCCAGCCGAGGAGGAGGATGTCGCCGTCGACGTCGCCGTCGACGACGGTCGGCGCGATGTCGCCGGCCACGCGGTCGACCTTGGCGGCGCGCAGCTCGCACATCCGCTCGTGGTTCTCGGGGGAGTAGTCGATGTTGCCGGTTCCGTCGCGCTTCTCGATGCCGCCGACCCGGTGCATGAGGCCCGGTGTGCCGGGGATCGCCCACGGTCGTGCAAGGGTGTCCTGGTCGCGCAGGTACGGCCAGTAGACGGGCTCGCCCTCGTCGTCGGTTTGGTTGAACTCGGTCTGGAACGGGACCGAGATGTCGGGCAGCGAGTCGATGTCGGGCAGCAGCCAGGGTTCGGAGCCGTTGGCGAGGTAGCCGTCGGACAGCAAGATCACCGGCGTCCGGTACTTGAGGGCGATGCGGCACGCCTCGATCGCCGCGTCGAAGCAGTTGCCGGGTGAATGCGACGCGACGACCGGGAGCGGGGCCTCACCGTGCCGGCCGTACAGCGCGAGGTTGAGGTCGGAGGCCTCGGTCTTGGTCGGCAGACCGGTCGACGGGCCGCCGCGTTGGATGTCGATGATCACGAGCGGGAGCTCGATCGCACACGCGAGTGAGATCGTCTCGCTCTTCAGCGCCACGCCGGGACCTGAGGTGGTGGTGACGCCCAAGTGCCCCGAGAACGCCGCGCCGAGGGCCATGCCGACCGCTGCGATCTCGTCCTCGGCCTGCACGGTACGGATCCCGAAGTGCTTGTGTTTCGAGAGTTCGTGGAGGATGTCGGACGCCGGGGTGATCGGGTACGACCCGAGCGTGAGCGGCAGCTTGGCGAGCTGCGCGGCGGCGATGAGCCCCCACGAGAGCGCCGTGTTGCCGGTGATCGAGGTGTACTCGCCGGCCGGGAGCGTGGCGGGACGGACCTCGAAGCGGTGGCCGATCGCCTCGGTGGTGTCGCCGAAGTTGTAGCCGGCCTTGAACGCCGCCTCGTTCGCCGAGGCGACGAGTTCGTTCTTCGCGAACTTCTGTTGGATCCACTCGATCGTCGGTTCGATCGGACGTGTGTACATCCACGAGACGAGGCCGAGCGCGAAGAAGTTCTTCGAGCGCTCGGCGTCGCGTGGTTTGACCCCGAGCGGCTGGCACACCTCCTTCGTCAGCGACGTCATCGGGATGCGCAGCACGCGGTAGCCGGCGAGGGTGTCGTCCTCCAAGGGGTTCGTGGTGCCGCCGTTGGGGCCGGGCTCGACGTAGCCGGCCTTCTCGAGGTTGCGCTCCTCGAACGCGTCCTCGTTGACGATCACGGTGCCGCCGGGCTGGAGGCGATGCAGGTCCGCTTTGAGCGCGGCCGGGTTCATCGCCACGAGTACGTTCGGCTCGTCGCCGGGTGTGGTGATGTCGTGGTCGGCGATGTTGACCTGGAACGCCGACACACCGCTGATGCTGCCCGCAGGTGCGCGGATCTCGGCCGGGAAGTCGGGGAGTGTGGACAGGTCGTTCCCGAACGAGGCGCTGACCGAGGTGAACCGGTCGCCCGTCAGCTGCATCCCGTCGCCGGAGTCGCCGGCGAATCGCACGACGAGGTGGTCGAGCACCCGACCCTCGTCGTCAGCGCCCGCTGGACCCGACCGTTCGATCGTGTCGGTCATGTTGTGATTCCCCCAGGGAAGCGGCGACGCCATCCCCCGACGACGTCCCGCGTTGTTGTCGCACGCCGGCACCGTTGCCGGAGCTTGGTACCCCTCACCGTAGCGAACGAGGCAGCGGGTTCCCGTGCTCACTGGGGTGATTCGGCCATCATTCGGAGTGTGTTATTCGCCGAACTCGCCGCCACATCGGGTGCGGTCGCTGCGACCACGAAGCGCAACGACAAGGTCGCCGTGCTCGCGGAGGTCCTCGGCCGCCTCGACCTCGATGAGATCGCGCCGGCCGTGGCCTTCCTCGTCGGGACGACACCGCTCGGGCGCGTCGGGGTGGGCTGGGCGGCGCTGTCCGCGGCGCGGCCCGATCCCGCGCTCTCGGCCACGCTCACGGTCGCCGGCGTGGATCGTGCGATCCGGGGCCTTGATGCGCTCTCCGGCGACGGCGTCGCCGCAGCTCGACGGGCACAGCTCGACCAGTTGCTCGCACGGGCGACCGCCGACGAGCAGCGACTGCTGGTCGGCGTGCTGGGTGGTGAACTCCGCCAAGGGGCGAACGAAGGGGTGTTGGTGAGCGCGGTGGCTGCGGCGGCGGACGTACCGGTCGCCGCGGTGCGGCGTGCGGCCATGCTGTCCGGCCGCATCGACGTCGCCGCAGGGGCGGCCCTCATCGGTGGCCGGACTGCCCTCGATGCGATCGAACTCGAACCGGGGCGCGCGGTCCAGCCGATGCTGGCGAGCACGGCGTCGTCGGTGGCCGACAGCATGGCCGCACGCCGCACCGCGGCGAC
>JBCBDK010000543.1:1679-2975 GCA_038529675.1 Actinomycetota bacterium | reverse complement strand
AGCCGATCGCCGTCGCCGCCTGCTCCCGGCGGGCGAGCCGGTGCGCTGCGGCGGCCACGCCGAGGTGGGCCGCCTTGATGCGCAGTGCGGCGTCGTTGCTGATCATGGTGGTCGGGCCGTAGTCCGACTGCCCGATCGCTGCGCCGATGATCCGGTTGTCGGGCACGGCCGGATCGAGCCCGTGCTCGACCAGCAGGTGCTTGCGGATGTTGTTGATCTCGATCTGCAGGGTCGCGCTGCCGTTGCCGGTCGGAACCGGGTCGGCGAGCGACCCGCCGTGACGGACGCGCAGGTCCTCGAGCGTCCTCAACGCCGTTCGTGCGGCGCGGCCGACGTCGTCGCTTCGGCTCTTGAGTCCGTCGAGCTCCTCCACGACGGTGAGTGGCACGATCACGTCCACGTCGTCGAACTCGAGCACGCAGGTCGGATCGGAGATCAGGACCGACGTGTCGAGCACGAAACGGGTGCGCACCCCCTCTCGCGCTTCGGGCGGCGAGTCGTTCGCAGGGGCCTCCGAGTCGGAGGCGTCCCGCCGAGCGACGCCGGAACCGGATGCTGACGAGAGCAGATCGGTCACGTCACAACGGTGTAGTTCGCGCACGCCGTCGGTTGGTGGATACCGCACCACCGGGGCGGAGAATCGAATGCCGTTGCATTTGCAATGTCTTTCTTGCCTTGCGAAGCGGGAGCTGTCAAGTCACAGTGATGTAACTCGTTCGCGTCTGTCCCGAGCGCAACGCCTGACGGCACCGTCCGACGGCGCCGCGTGACGGATCGTCCGAGCGACACAGACCGACCATCCGCCGCTCCACGCGGTGGAGGCGGTACCAGACCGACCGTTCACCGAACGGTGCACACCGGAAGGGACCAATCCTCATGGCAAGTACCAAGACCAAGGCCGAAACCCTCGACGCCGTCGCCGACGCGTCGGGTGTCTCGAAAGCAGACGCGGAGCGCGTGCTCGGCGCGTTCTTCGACTACGTCACCACGACCACCAAGGGCGGCGACGCCGTCGCCTGGTCGGGCTTCGGCAAGTTCAGCACCTCGAAGCGTGCCGCTCGCACCGGTCGCAACCCGCAGACCGGCGCCCCGGTGAAGATCGCTGCGTCGACGGCGATGAAGTTCTCCGCTGCGTCGGCGCTCAAGGAAGCGCTGAACGGCAAGAAGAAGTGACCTGATGGCCGCGAAGCGTCCCGCCAAGAAGAAGGCTGCTGCCAAGAAGGCTCCGGCCAAGAAGAAGGCGGCAGCGAAGAAGAAGGCTGCTGCCAAGAAGGCTCCGGCCAAGAAGAAGGCGGC
>JBCBDK010000543.1:0-1579 GCA_038529675.1 Actinomycetota bacterium | reverse complement strand
AGGCTGCTGCCAAGAAGGCTCCGGCCAAGAAGAAGGCGGCAGCGAAGAAGAAGGCCACTGCGCGCAAGCGCTGATCAGGTCGGACTTCGGTGACGGGCGGGGGCGTGAGCCCCCGCCCGTTCTGCATCCAGGACTCGCGTCGCCGTCGCGTCCGTGGTCGAGGACCGGGAGCCGTCGGCTGCGTCAGAGACGATCGATGAGTCGGAAGACCTCGGCAGCAGAGATCCCCCACGGTCGACCCAGGTCGGCCAGGCGGCGACGGACCCGCCCGCGAAAGTCGTCGAGCTCTGCGTCGTCGACCGCCTTCATCGTGGATTCGAATTGCGATTCGTGTGCCTCGAGCGCTCGGAGCTTCGCGTCGACGCCAGACGCGACATCCTCGACGTGGTTCGGCTCATCCGCCTCCCACAGCAACAGAGCGTCGGGTCGGTGATGAGCGAGCTCGTGCTCGGGGAAGAAGTGCGGGTCACGAGCGGCCACGATGCCCTCGACCGCGAGGAGCCCGGCGTGCCGGTGATCGGGATGGAGGCGATAACGCTTCCACGGGTCGTGGCCGAGCACGACCGCCGGCTGAAGCTCCCGGATCACCCGCGCCGTCTCGTCGCGGACGTCGAGGTCGCTGCGCAGCTCGCCGTCCACGTGGCCCAGGAACCGCACCTCGCCCGCTCGTTCGCCCGCGAGTCGACGGGCCGCCTCACGCTGCTCGTCCTGACGCCGTGCGGCGAGCGCGATCACGTCGGCGTTCGCGTCCCACGTCCCCTTCGAGCCGTCCGTGCAGATCAGGTGATGAACCGTGCAACCGGCCGCGGCCCACGTTGCGAGCAACCCCCCGCATCCGAACTCGACGTCGTCGGGATGCGCTCCGATCGCGAGCGCACTGCTGGGCGTGGGCAGGTCTCGGCTGAATCGATCGGTTGCGGGTGACCCATCGGGGTTCACCCAGCTGGGATGCAGCGGTTGTCCGGGGGAATTCGCAGCCATGACGGCAGCTCCTTGCTGATCGTGGGGTGGCGCAGATCGGTCGGCGTGTCCACGTCGAGTGCCAGGTCCGGGTCAGCGAGGAGGCGGACCTGGTGGCCGGTGGCGATGCCGAGGTCCTGCGCTCGACGCAGGTGACGTGCGAACGAACTCGGCCCGTAGCTGGGCTCGATCCGAGTGTCGGACGGGAACGACATCACGTTGGTGCCGTCGCGGTGTCGATCGGGGACGACCGTGAGCGCCCCCGGTGATGCCGCTGCGAGCAGGCTCGCCGGACGTGCGAGGTCAGCGTGGGCGACGACGAGGTGGGTCGCGCCGAGGCCGGCTGCGGTGTCGCAGCCGGCTGAGATTGCGCGGTTGAGTCCGAGCCCGGGCGTCCAGGCAACGGTGGCACCGACGCCGTCGGCCCAGTCGCGGACGTCGGCATCGTCACACGAGACGACGAGCAACGCAGCGGGGTCGGCTCGGACGACGTCGGCCACGCCCGTTGCGAGATGCCGAGCGAGTCGCGCTCGGTCGTCGTCGGTGAGGACGGTGGCGAGGCGCTGCTTGGCCACCCCGAAGGCCTTCACCGGCAGCACGACCGCCAGACCGGCTCGGA
>JBCBDK010000542.1:0-2989 GCA_038529675.1 Actinomycetota bacterium | reverse complement strand
ATCCGAACTCGCCGAGCGCGGCCTGCCGAAACGCTCGATCCGCTGCCACGCCCACTGGACGCCCGGGCGGCGCGGCATGTGACGCACCGGACTCTGTCCGAGCCACCTCTTCACACGACCACCACCACTTCACCCGACCACAACTCAGACTTCCAGGAGCCATTCGTGCTGACGACTACTCGACCAACTCTCTCTAGGCGTCTCGCCGCAACCGTGCTCGCCGGGGCGCTGCTCGCAGCGGCCTGCGGGAGCGACGACCCCAACACCTCGGCCGAGGCTGACCCGCCCACGACCGACAGCGTCGAATCCACCGAACCCAACTCGACAGACGATTCGGGCAACGCGACCGACGACAACGATTCGGAGGGTGGCGAACCAGCGGCTGCGGCCGACGAGACAGTCACCGTCACTGACGCCACCGGTGAGGTGACGATGCCCGTGACCGACGAGGGTGTGTACGTTCTCGACGGCTTAGCCGGAATCGCACTGCTCAGTCTCGGGATCGAGACCCTGGGAATCGCAGAACTCTTTCAGGATCCGACCGTGAACCGCGTGTTCGAGTCGCTGGAGATCGCCCTCGACCCGAGCAGCAACCTCGAAACGGTCGCCGCCACCGACCCATCGATCATTCTCGGAATCGGGCACCCCAACCATCTTGAACTGAAGGCCGAGTACGACGCCATCGCCCCCTCGGCGTACCCGGACTTCACGACCCCGTGGCAGGACCAGACGCGAGTGTTCGCCGCCATCACGGGTCGAGAAGATCGCGCCGAGGTCGTGATCTCCACGATCGACGAACGTGTCGATGCGCTCCGAGCCCGGATCGACGAGGCCGGGCTGGCCGGCCAGCAGGTGTCCATCATCCAACCGTTCGGCGCAGAGTTCTACGCCTACGGTCCCACGACACTCGCCGGGGACATCGTCGACCGGCTCGGCTTCCCACGCTCCGACGTGCAGTCCGCCGACGGCGACTTCGGGTTCATCGAGATCGCCGAAGAACTGCTGCCCGAGCAGGTCGACGCAGACGTCGTCGTGTCGATCACCGGGACCGATGGCGGCGCATCGCTCTTCGAGAACCCGGTCGTCGACGTTGGCGACGCTGCATCCGGCGATGTCACACCGATCTGGACTGCCAACCACGCGCTCGCTGCGTGGGTGATACTCGACGACATCGAGAGCCTGCTGTTCGGCGATGGCGCAACGGTGTCCGCCGATGCCCTCCCCGACGTTTGGCAGGAGCTGCTCGCCGAGATCGACCGCGATTCCGCGGACGCAGCGGACGCAGAGGCGTCACCGGTGCGGGTCGTGGACCTGTCCGACTTCCTGTTCGACCTCGCAGCACTCGACAACGCGCCCGTCGCCAACATCTACGGCTCCGACTTCCTCGGGCCGGTGCTCGACCGATCGTTGCTGACCGACCAACAGCGCGCAGCGATCCTCGCCGGCGACAACGCGGCACCCGCCTTCGAACTGAACGTCGAAGCGGTCCTCGCGCTCGACCCGGACCTCGTCGTCACGAGCCCAAGTCTCTTGGCGTTCTACCCGGCCATCGACGACCTCCGCGGGGCCACCGAAGTCCTCGTCATCGACGACGACATCGACTGGCGTGAGCGCAGCCGCGCGACCGCAGCAGCGATCGGACGTCCTGACGCCTTCGAAGAACGCATCGCCGACGTCGAAGCCTCGATCGACCAACTCGCCGTCCGCGTCGAGTCGTTGGGTCTCGTTGGCACCGAGGTCTCCCTGCTGCGCGCTTTCCAGGGCGAAGTCACAGCGTTCAACCCGCCCTCGATTGCCTCGACCATCATCGCCGAGGCCGGGCTCACGCAGCCAGCCGCACAACTGGTCGACCAACCGGACGACTCCATCCAGCCCGACTACGCGGCACAAACGGTCCTGTCATCGGAGCTACTCGGAGACCACCAGGCCGACTACGCGATCATCGCCAACACACTCGACCTCTCGTCGGCAACAGCAGAACTGCCGCCGGACCTCCCGATCGACCTGATCCCGGTGCTCGGCGAGGACGGCACCAACCTCGTCACCTCCTACTTCTTCTTCGGACTCAACTCCGTCGTCGGCGTCGAAACGATCGTGCGTGACATCAACCTGCTGCTCGACAAGATCGAGGCCGGATGATGACCGTCGCAGCACCCGATGGGGGAGCGATCGAGGTTCGAGACCTCGTCGTCGCATTCGGCGAGCAGCGAGCACTCGATGGCGTCTCGCTGAGCGTTCGTGCGGGCGAGGTGTTCGGTCTGCTCGGCCCCAACGGTGCCGGCAAGACCACCATGATCAACGTGTTGGCGACGTTGCTCTCACCGACGGCTGGCTCGGCGAGCGTTGCCGGTCACGACGTCGTCGAGGAGGCAGCGGCGGTCCGTTCCGCAATCTCGCTGACCGGACAGTTCGCGGCGCTCGACGACATGCTGACCGGAGAGGAGAACCTCGTGCTGTTCGGTCGACTCCGCGGCCTCTCGAAGTCGGCGGCCGGTTCCCGAGCTGCCGCCCTCCTCGAGCGTTTCTCGCTGACCGAAGCCGGCGGTAAGGCGGCGGGCAAGTACTCAGGCGGCATGCGTCGCCGCCTCGACCTGGCAGCGAGTCTCGTCGTGCCCCCTCGCGTCCTGTTTCTCGACGAACCGACCACCGGGCTCGACCCACGAAGCCGCAACGAGCTGTGGGACGTGGTGCGCGAGTTGCGCGCCGACGGCATGACCATCGTGCTGACCACGCAGTATCTCGAAGAAGCCGATCAACTCGCCGAGCGAATCGTCGTGATCGACGCGGGCGCAACGGTGGCCGAGGGAACGCCAGATGCACTGAAAGCACAGGTCGGCGGGCAAGCGTGTGTGGTGACCCCAGCTGACCGTGCCCGGGTCGCCGACCTCGCAACCGCGCTCGGCGACCTCGGCGCCGTCCACGTCGACTCCGAGTCCGGAGAAGTGACGCTCGCCGACTGCGGTCCGGAACGGCTCTCCGAGGTCATCCG
>JBCBDK010000541.1:0-2993 GCA_038529675.1 Actinomycetota bacterium | reverse complement strand
CCCGATTCACCGTCGACGTCACCGCGGACGAGCGGGCGCTGCACGAGGTGTACCTCCCACACTTCCGTCGGGTCGCCGCCGCCGGGGTCGCGTCGACGATGAGCGCCTACAACTCGGTGAACGGCAACTGGTGTGGCGAGAACGAGGCGCTGCTCACGGAGATCCTGCGCGACGAGTGGAGTTGGGACGGGTTCGTCATCTCCGACTTCATCTTCGGGTTGCGCGACGCGGCCGCTTCGGTGCGGGCCGGGCTCGACATCGAGATGCCATTCCGCCAGCAGCGCGCCGTCTCGCTCGCCGACGCCCTGGTCGCTGGAGAACTGGAGGATTCGGACATCGACCGATGCGTCGAGCGGATCGTCGCCACGCTGCTCCGGTTCGCGCGAGTCGTCGAGCAGCAACCTGCGGTGTCGGTGATCGGATCGTTGCCGCATCGAGCGCTCGCACGCGAGGCGTCGGCGGCGACGACCGTCTTGCTCCGCAACGAGGGCGGGCTCCTCCCGATCGAACCCGCGGATGTCGGGAGACTCGCCGTCGTCGGTCGGCTGGCGGACGTTCCCAACCTGGGTGACGGTGGCTCGTCCGACGTGAAGGCGACGACGACCGTGACGCCACTCATGGGGCTGAGGGCAGCGTTTCCCGAGGCCGAGATCGAACACTCGGTGTCGTTGGACGACGACGCGGCTCGCACGGCGGTGGCGGCCGCGGATCTCGTCGTCCTCGTCGTCGGGTACACGAAGGAGGACGAGGGCGAGTTCATCGACAACGCCGGGACGATGGCACTCGCCGGCGAACTGTTCCCGCCGATGGACCACCCCGAGCTTGGGTTCGTGACCGATCCGTCGGTCGCAACGGTGGATGCAGCGAGCCCGGACACGAGCGTGGACGACGCGACTCCGCACATCGGCGGCGAGTCGGACGATGCGGCCGGCCCGGACGTCGCCGGTGCGTCGGCGGAGATCAGCGGCGACGGCGAGGAGTCGGGCATGTCCCGCGGCGGCGACCGGTCGTCGCTTCGACTCCGTCGGCAGGACGAAGCACTGATCGAGGCTGCCGTGGCACTCAACGACCGGGTGGTCGTCGTGATGCAGTGCGGCTCGGCGGTGGTCACGCCGTGGGCGGACACCGTGCCGGCCGTGCTGTACGGCTGGTACCCGGGCGTCGAGGGCGGCAACGGACTCGCCGATGTCCTCACCGGCGCGGCGGAACCGGGCGGTCGGCTGCCATTCGCTGTGCCGACCGACGAGGCGCACCTTCCCGACTTCGACGCCACGGCCACCGCAGCCACCTACGACCTCGTTCATGGCCAGTGGATGCTCGATCGCGACGGTGTCGCGCCGCACTTTCCGTTCGGGTGGGGTCTCTCGTACACGAGGTGGAGCGTCGACAGCGTCGCGGTGTCGACCGTTGGCAGCGGTGTCGCCCGCGTCGAGGCGACCGTGACCAACGTGGGCGAACGTGTCGGCTCGACGGTCGTCTTCGTCCACGCGGGTCTGCCAGGCTCGGCCGTCGATCGACCGTCGCAACGACTGATCGGGTTCACCCGGGTCGTCGTCGCCGCCGGTTCGTCGCAGCGCGTCGGCATCGAGCTCGACTGGCACCAACTCGACGTCCGGCGCGACGGCGGCTGGTGGACCGAGCCGGGGGAGTACCGCCTCTGGGTGGGCCAACACGCCGGCGATCGTGGCGCACAGGAGCTCGTGGTGGCCCGGTAGCGTCGGGCCGATGCGCAAGCCCGAGGTCACCATTCCCGACGAGAACCCACCGACCGGCCTGGTCATCGACGACCTCGAGGTCGGCGACGGCGACGAGGCGGCAGCCGGTTCGTCGGTGACCGTCCACTACGTCGGCGTGTCGTGGTCGACCGGCGGTCAGTTCGACGCCTCGTGGGACCGGATGGAGCCGTTCCGCTTCGGTCTCGGCGAGGGGATGGTCATCAGCGGCTGGGACGAAGGTGTCCAGGGGATGAAGGTCGGGGGCCGTCGCCGCCTCACGATTCCGCCGGACATGGGCTACGGCGCACAGGGTGCCGGCGGCGTGATCGCCCCGAACGAGACCCTCGTCTTCGTCGTCGACCTCCTCGCCGTCGACTGAAACACCCGGGGTCGAAGTCATCGCGTTCTTCGAGAACGTTCGGGGTCGGAGTCATCGCGTTCTTCGAGAACGGTTGGGGTCTGACCCCGAACGTTCTCGGGTCACATCTCGGTGTTCTTCCAGGTGTTCCAGTAGGTGACCTGCTCGGCCGGCCTGCGCCGGGCGATCTTGAAGTCGTCGCCGGTGTAGAACGCGGTCGGGATGCACGCGATCTGCATGACCGTGTCCGGGATGCCGAGTGCGTCGGCGACCTCCGCCTCGCCGCCGAGGTGCAGCGTGGTCCAGGCGGTTCCGAGCTTGCGTGATCGCGCCGCCAAGCAGTAGCTCCACACCGCCGGGACGATCGACCCCCACCAGCCCTGGGCCGACCCCTTCGCCGACCCGGCATCGTCGGGCGACCCGAGCGCACACGGGATCGCGAGGACGGGGACGTCCTGGAGCACCTCGGCGAGGTGCATCGACGAATCGATGATGGCGCCGGTCTCGGACTGGTTGCCCGCTCGCTCGACCGCCCGCTGCTGCTGCTCGATGTACGGCGCGAAGGTGCGTCGATACGCGTCGGCGACGACCGCCTTCTTGTCCGGATCGTCCACGATCACCCACCGCCACTTCTGGTAGTTCCCGCCCGCCGGCGCCTGGGTCGACACGCGAACACAGTCGAGGATCAGCCTCCGCGGCACCGGCCTGGTGAGGTCGAGCCGCTTCCGGACCGCTCTGGTGGTGGTGAGCAGCTGATCGGTCTGGGACACGTCGAACTCCATCGAAGCCAGCCTGTCCTGCCGGCTCAGGTGGCGGCGAGGTGGAGCGCCGCAGCGAGTTCGTCGCTCGTCGTGGCGACGTCGCCGGATCGCAGATCGATCCGAACCTCCACCGGCGCTGCACCTTCGGCCCGCCAGTGG
>JBCBDK010000540.1:0-2994 GCA_038529675.1 Actinomycetota bacterium | reverse complement strand
TTCAGCGAGAGCGGCACCGATGTCGTTGAGAAGATTGTGCGCCACCGACTGCTCTAGGCCGAACACGACGAGGTCGGGATGCCCAAGCGAGTCGCCGAAACCGATCGTGTACGTCCAGCCGAGCCGTCCTGGGTCCGCGAACACTCCGTGTACATGCCAACCAAACGTCGAAACGTGATCGTGAACCAGCGCGAGGTGGTCCTCACCGGGCGAGAGGTCGCGAGCCGGCCGATGCCGCTCGAACCCAGCGAACCTCGGCTGGTCAAGAGTCATGCGGCTCGATCCTATGCGTATCGCTACTAGGCATACCCGGAGGGAACAAGGCCTGCTGCACATCGAGGCAACGTTCGATCTGGCGTGCAGACCAACCGCCCGATATCGCCGCGTCACTAACCGATGCGGCGACTGGCCGCGATCGGCACCTCGGCGGCGCTACTGATGCGCGGTATCGCCGAGGAGGGCTGGCAGGTCCTGAGCCTCAGCGAGGAGCCGGACGACGTCGACGTGATCAGCGGCGATGAAGTAGAACCAGCCGAACGGGAAGCCGGCCACGCTCCGGAACCGCAACCCTGGAACTCCGCACAGCTCTCCCACGCGTGGCGAGCCGGCTCCTGGCATGCGGCCGATCGCGTCGAGCGCGGCGATCGCGGCCCCGAAGAACCGTTCACCGAGCTGGACGCCGCCCTCGCGCCGGTAGTAGCGCGTTCGTTCGACGAGATCGGCCTCGGCGAGCGGGCGGAGTCGAGTAGTCGTCACCCGTCGTCGAACGCGCGGTCGCGGAGCTCAGCGATGACCTGATCGTCAACGTCTCGGCCGGGGCCCGACGCCAGCCCGTCGGCGATGAGATTGCGAAACCGGGCGGCAGCCTGTTGGTCCTGATCGCGTCGGATGAGCTCGCGCAGGTACTCGCTCGTGTTGCCGTAGTCGCCGCTGCGGACGCGAGCGTCGATGTACTCACGCATCGACTCCGGCAGAGCGAAGCTCATCGTGTTGCGGCTCACGTGACCAGTCTGCCGGGAGTATCAACAGTTGTCAACCGCTCAGAACGTTCCGCTCGCAGCGCGAAGGACCCGCCGGGTACGGCACGAGCGCGCTCGCCAGTGTGCGCGGGAATGGTCGTCGATGCGAGCGTACGATCGGTGAGTGTTCACCCGCCCGGTCGACCTGGAGGACGCAGCCGTCGTGGAGTGTCTCTCGGATGCTTGGGGCGTCGTCGTTGACACGATCGAGTACCAGCCAGTCGGGTTCGGTAGCCATCACTGGGCCGCCAGCGATGGATCGCGACGGTGGTTCGTCACTGTCGACGATCTGGATACACGTCTCCTCGACGATCGCGACGATCGAGCCGCTGCTTTCGGTCGGCTGAACGCAGCGCTGTCCGCCGCTCGGGCCCTGCATGTGCGCGGGCGCCATTGGGTCGTTGCCCCGCTCCCCACTCGAGCGGGCGAGGTGGTCGAGGCGATCGACGACCGCTTCGTGTGTGCGATCTATCCGTTCGTCGATGGTCGGAGCAGCTCCTCTGGCCACTACGACAGCGATGACGAACGGCGCGCCGTCGTGTCGCGACTGGTCGAGTTGCATCGCACCCCGCCCAGCGTCGATGCGACGCCGATCGTTGAGGATCACCGCATCCCGCGCCGCGACTCACTGCAAGCGGCACTGGCTGACCTCGACCGTCCATGGCGAACCGGGCCGCATTCGGATGCGACGCGTCTGTTGTTGGCGCAGCATCGTCTCGCTGTCGTCGAGGTCCTCGACCGGTACGACGACCTCACCGACACAGTCCGTTCGGTCTCGTCGCCGGTGATCACCCACGGTGAGCCCCATCGCGGCAACGTGATCATGGCCGCCGACGGACCGGCGGTCATCGACTGGGACACGACGCGCTTCGCCCCGGCCGAGCGCGACCTGTGGAGCCTCATCGACGAAGACCGCACCATCCGAGCGCTCTACGAGCACTCATCGGAAACCCGACTCGATGATCGTGTCCTCTCGCTGTACCGGCTGTCGTGGGACCTGTGCGAGATCGCCCTGTTCATTCACGAGTTCCGCCAACCACACACCCACACCGCCGACACCGCCACCGCCTGGAACGGGCTCACCAACCACCTCGACCCGTCCCGCTGGACCGACACCCTCCGCCCACGCCAGCGCACATAGTCGCGGCGTCCCCGGACCCAGCCTCCCGTGCGTCGCGGCACGGTCGCGCTCGCTTGTCCGCACCAGAACGCGCGTGTTGCGGTAGTTCGCGAGCGACAGCTGCGCACCAGCACCTTTCGAGATCCAATCTCGACTAGACCCATGGCGTGAGCGACGAACAGGTTGTGCGGCGTGCTGCTTTCATGCTGCTCGTCGTCGTCGCACCGTTTCTCGGGCTGGGCGCGGTGCTCACGATTTCACTCTTTGGCGCCGTCTTTGGACTACCCCTGCTCCTGGCCACGATTCCGCCAACGCTCATTGCGTGGCGGGTACGAACGGCTCCTTCAGACAGCGTGCGGCTCGGACGATTCGTCGTCGCGAGCGCCTTCGTCGCAGGCGTCCTCGCAGTCGCAATCGTGTTGGCGGCCGCAGTTGCGCGTGATGATCTCGATACAACGCTGGAGTGGGGGCTGCTCGCAGTGGCGGTCGGCTGGGTTGCAGCAGCCTGGTGGGTCGCGTTCACAGCTCAAAGACTCAGTGCGACCTCGTAGGGAGACCACGCATATGAGCGAGCCAATCCAGCGGCCCCGCACCGCTCGGGTACGGCACGTATCGAGTGCCGTCCGCGGAGGTGCGACGTCTTCGGCGTGGCGCCGCCGCTCAGCTGGGTGAGGTCAGATGACGGCCGAGGCTTCGGTGCAGGTGTAGTCGAGTTGGCGAGCCCTCCGCTCGGCCAGCGAGGCGCTCGAGCATGCGCAGTGAGCGGGCGATCGCCGAGCTCAGCGCGCGGAGCAGGATCTCGACGTCTGAGGGGTCGAGATCGGACACCGCCCGATCCGATGTCGCGCACGAGTC
>JBCBDK010000539.1:0-2995 GCA_038529675.1 Actinomycetota bacterium | reverse complement strand
GTCGATGGCCAAGCACTTCGTGGCCAACATGCTGAACCGCGTGATCGACCGGTCGATCCAGGTCCACGGTGCACTCGGTTACTCGACCGACACGCCGTTGGCCCACATGTATCAACATGCTCGTTGGGCTCGCTTCGCCGACGGCGCCGACGAGGTGCACCAGATGCGGATCGCGCAACGCACGATCGCTGCGTACACCGACGAGAGGTCGACTCGCCGGGCCACCGGCAACCTGCCGATCTGAGTCGGTCTGTGTCGATCTGCGTGCAGTCGTTCCCGGGTTCCGCGGCCGGGTGAACGCAGATCGGTTCGGCTCGTGATGGCGACGGGCGGCCTGGGACGATCGGGCGGTGGGCCGTGTCTGGATCGTCACCGGTGGGCATCCGTTCGAGGCCGAGCCGTTGCTCGATGCCGTCGGCGTCGCCGCGTCCGGCGCAGGTGCTGTCCTCGAGCACGTCGAGCAGCCCGAGGCGCTCGACCGCATCCGGCCGGGCGCCGAGGTCGACGCGATCGTGTTCTACGACATGCCCGGTCTGCGGTTCACCCGCGACCCCGACGACCCGGTCGAGTTCGTCGCTCCGCCCCCGGGCTACCTCGACGGGCTACGGACGATGCTCGCCGACGGCATCGGCATGGTGTTCATGCACCACGCCATAGCGAGCTGGCCGACTTCGCGAGCCTTCGCCGAGTTGATCGGTGGGCGGTTCCACTACCAGCCGGGAACGCTGCGAGGAGCCGACTACCCCGACTCCGGCTACCTCTTCGACGTCACGCACACCGTCGAGGTGCTCGACCCCGACCACGACATCTGCGCCGACCTCCCCGCATCGTTCGAACTGACCGACGAGCTCTACTGCTTCCCGGTCAACGAGTTCGACGTTCGCCCGCTGATGCGGACCACGCACAGCACCGACTCCGGCCACTTCTTCTCCGCCGAGGCGGCACTGCTCGGCTGGCGCAACGAGCGGCCGCCCGACGACGACTGGTCGCATCGGCCCGGCTCCGACCTCGTCGCCTGGACACGCGAGCCGTCACCGGGCGCCCGTCTCGCCTACCTCCAGTTCGGCGACGGCCCGGTCACCTACGCCAATCCGACCTTCCGGGGCATTCTCGCCAACGCCATCGGCTGGGCCGGTAGCTGACCGATCCGCCTTCGATCGCCGTTGGCGGTGACGTGCGTTCGTTGCCGCGAGCCGATCCGGACGGGAGGGACCGCGGCACCGAGATGGGCGACGTCACCCGTCGGGAAGGTCACCTCGCCAGGAAGTAGCTTGCCGCCGTGGCTCGGTTCGTGTACTTCGCCGACGGGCTGGTGGGGTCGCTGCAGCGGACGTTGGAGCTGGCGCGCCGCCTGAGCACTCGCGGTCATGACGTCGTCGTCGCCAGTCCGGTCGACGTCACCCTCGACGCCGCGCGGGCCGGTGTCCGCACCATGCATCTCGGTGCGCTCGACGCGCTTCGCGACGAACTCGACGAGCTACCTCGTCCGGGGAGGTCGAATCCCTCGCCGGTTGCGATCGCTCGCTGGCTGCGGGCCGGTCGGGCTGCGCGCCGGGCGTCGCTCGCCGATCGGTCGGTCGAGCACCTGCTCGACGAGGTGCGACCCGACCTCGCGATCGTCGAGCTCGAATACCACACGGCGGCGATCGCCTGCCTCGCGCATGGCACACCGGTCGTGCTCGCCACGGGGTTCTTCTGCACGCTGCCGACCGCCGACGGGCCGCCGCTCGACACCTCGCTGCGGCCAGGGGTCGACCCGCCGGCCGACATCCTCGCGGCGTGGGACGCCGGTATCGCCGAGAACCGACGAACCCGTCGCCGGGCGACATGGTCGGTATCGGGGCTCGCTGCACCGTTCCGGCCGGTCCGTCCGACGACGTGGAACCCGCTCGACCTGCGGGCGTTCGCTCGCGCTCGTGACCTCGATCTCGACGAGCTGATGGACGAGGAGCAGTGGCTTCGCCCGTTCGCGCTCGATGGCATGCCGATCGTGAGCTTCACGCCGTCGACGCTCGAGTTCGCCACACCGCCCGATCGCTGGCACGCCGTCGGATCGATGCTGCCCGAACCGTCGAACGCTGTCGATCGCACCACCGAATCGGATCGGACTGCGCTCACCGGGCTGCGAGCGCGCCGGGAGACGGGGGAGCGCCGGCCGCTGGTGTTCGTCGCGCTCGGCACGTACTGGGGTGCGGCTGCGCCGTTGCTCCGAACGATCCTCGACGCCGTGGCGCCACGGCTCGACCTCGACGTGGTGGTCGGCCTCGGAGGACGCACCGATCGCTCCGTGCTCGGGCCGGTGCCCGAACACGTGACGTTGCTCGACTGGGCGCCGCAGGTCGAGCTGCTCACCGACGCTGACGTCGCCGTCGTGCACGGCGGCGTGACCACGCTGACGGAGTGTGCCGCTGCGGGCGTGCCCATGGTCTGCTTCTCGACCCACACGAACGAACAGGACGGCAACGTCGCTCGGGCCGTGCACGCCGGCATCGCGGTCGATCTCGACCACCGCACCGTCGACGCGTCGGAGGTCGCCGCTGCGATCGACCGTCAGCTCACTGGCGACGCGACGCGGGCGGCGACCGAAGGCGTCGCCTCGGCCGTCGCAGCGGAACGCGCCCACGAGCCGGCGGTGGCTCTTCTCGAACAACTCGCCGCTGGCGACTGACCGGCGGCAGCCGGGAGCGCAGCGCGGCAGCGGACCGCTGGGCGGTCAGGCCGTGATCGCGTGGCGCTGGAGCTGAGCGAGGTCGACATACTCGAGGGTCGAGAGGTGCGTCGACTCGAGGATCACATCGCAGGCGTGGCCCGCCTCGAACGCTTCCTTCCAGCGATTCGCACACACGCACCACTGGTCGCCCGGTTGTAGGCCGGCGAACCCATACTGCGGCATCGGCGTCGACAGGTCGTTGCCTCGCGACTTCGAGAACTCGAGGAAGTCGGCCGTCACCCGACAGCACACCGTGGTGACGACCCGGGCATGCACACGGTGTGC
>JBCBDK010000538.1:0-2997 GCA_038529675.1 Actinomycetota bacterium | reverse complement strand
GTAGACGACGCCGAACCCGACGGCGAGCAACATCGCCGCGCCGATCACGAAGAGCTCGATGATGCCGAAGACACGACCGATGACGATCGCCACCAGGCCCGAGACGAGGGCGAGGTATCCCTGCCGTGTCGGCATCTCAGGCCCGGGCGACCGGGACCGGTACCGCCTCGAAGACCTCCCGGATCGCATCGTCCGGGCTCAGCCCTGACGAGTCGGGACGGAGGACGATGCGGTGCGACAACGCCGCCACACCGACCGCTTGGACGTCGTCGGGGGTGGCGTAGTTCCTTCCCCGTGACGCAGCGTGGGCGCGGGCGGCGGCGGCGAGCTGGAGCGTGGCCCGCGGTGACAGCCCGAGCTCGATGCGCGGGTGGCGGCGACTCGCGTCGGAGAGATCGACCAGGTAGGACTTCAGTGCGCTCGCCATGTAGATGCTGCGGACGGCGGCGACCATCTCCAGCACCTCCTCGGCCGTGACGACCGGTTGGAGGTCGGGGCGGGGCGTGGCGCCGCCATGGTTGTCGAGCATCTGGATCTCGGCGGTCCGGCCCGGGTAGCCGATCGAGATGCGCAGCAGGAATCTGTCGAGCTGGGACTCGGGGAGGCGGTAGGTGCCCTCCTGCTCGACAGGGTTCTGGGTGGCGATGACCATGAACGGCGGCGGCAGCGCGCGGCTGAGGCCGTCCGCGGACACCTGTCGTTCCTCCATCGCCTCCAGCAGCGCCGACTGCGTCTTCGGCGACGCACGGTTGATCTCGTCCGCCAGGAGGATGTTGGTGAACACCGGGCCCGGCTCGAAGCGGAACGACTCGTTCGAGCGTTCATACACCGAGACGCCGATCAGATCGGCGGGGAGGAGGTCGGGTGTGAACTGGACTCGGCGCCACGAGCAGTCGACGGAGGCAGCGAGCGCCTTGGCGAGACTGGTCTTGCCGACGCCGGGCACGTCCTCGACGAGCAGGTGGCCTTCGGCGAGGAGGGCCATCACCGCGAGTTCGATCGCGGCGTCCTTGCCGTGGATGATCTGTTCGATGTTGCTCGTGATCGCGTCGAAGAGTCCGGCGAAGGTCCGTGAGCGGACCGCTGCGTCGGCGGGGACGGTGTTGGACGCCGGACCAGTCGTGCCGTTCGGTTGAGGGCCCGGCTCCACGCCAGGTCCGGTTCCGGGGATGTCCGCGCCGAGGTCCGTCGTCACGGTTCGCAGGGTAGACGACGAATCTGAACGCCGACCGTCGCTGCCCGTATCAGACACCCGGAACCCGGTGCCCCGCGACGGCGCGGCGGACGCGCTCCACGTCCGAGCGCGATGGCCACGGGTAGCGTCGTGCGCGTGTCACCGGCCCATCCGACCACGCCGACGTCCGCCGTGCTCGCGATCAGTGTCGAGTCCGGTCGCCTCGCCGCCGGGCTCGTCGCCGACGACGGGACCGTGCTCGTGCGAGATCGGGTCGCGACGCCCGCCCGCGACGTGTGGCGATCGCTCGACCGGCTGATCCGGCGACTCCTCGCTGCGACACCCACCGGCGTCGAGGTCGCGGACATCGCGGCCGCGAGCGTCGTCGGCTGGGTCGATGCCGCCAGCGGCTCGGTGACCCCGCCGCACATTCCGTCGTGGACCGGTTTCCCGCTGCGCGAACGCCTCGAGGAGGCGACCGGCCGACGCGTCGTGCTCGACGGTGCCGGGGCCGCCGCTGCCGAGTTCGAACGGTGGATCGGCGAGGCCCGGCGGACCAGGTCGTACGTCGCGATCCTCGCCGACGCAGTGGTCGAGTCGGCGGCCGTGCTCGACACGATCCGCCTGTCGGGCTCGCACGGCAACGCCGGCTCGGTCGCCCACATCACGGTTGACCCTGGCGGTCGACAGTGCTGGTGCGGCAGTCTCGGCTGCCTCGACCCCTACCTGTCGTCGATGGCGATCGAGGCCGAGATCGGCCGATCGATCCGCCAGGCGACACCATCGATCGTCGAGCGGGCCGGCATCATGCTCGGTCGGGCGATCGCCTCGATGGCCGCGATGCTCGACGTCGACCGCTTCTACGTGTCGGGCGGCGTGATCGACGTGTTCGGCGACGCGCTGCTCGACACGTGCCGCGACGAGATCCGCCTCCGATCCAAACTCGGACCGCTCGCCGGGTTGCAGGTCATCGAGCCCGTCGAACACGTGTCGCCGATCGTGGCCGCCGCAGCGCTCGTCATGTCGCGGTGACGCGTTCGGTGACGAACAGGATGTGCTGCAGCGGCGAGTTACTCGCGGGTAACACGCGCTGCTACGGTTGCTGCTCTATGCAGCCGACCTACACCGCCGAAGCCGAGGCATACCGCGAGAAGGTCCAGGCCTTCCTCGCCGAGAAGCTCCCGTCGAACTGGCAGGGCACCGGTGCACTCGAGGGCGAGGAACTCGATGCCTTCGTCGCTGAGTGGCGGCAGGTGCTGTACGAGGCGAACTACCTCGCTCCGGGGTGGCCGACCGAGTACGGCGGGGGCGGATTGACCGCCACCGAGCAGGTGATCCTCGCCGAGGAGTTCACTCGTGCGGGTGTACCGTCCGGTGGCCCGAACGACGTGTTCAGCATCCAGATGCTCGGCAACACGCTGCTGCTGTTCGGCACCGAGGAGCAGAAGCAGCACTACCTGCCCCGCCTGCTCCGCGGCGACGACACGTGGTGCCAGGGCTACTCCGAACCGAACGCCGGCTCCGATCTCGGCAACGTCGGCCTCAAGGCCGAACTCGACGGCGACGAGTGGGTGCTCAACGGTCAGAAGATCTGGACCTCGGCCGGCCACCTCGCCGACCACATCTTCACCCTCGCTCGCACCGACCCCGACGCACCGAAGCACAAGGGCATCACGTTCCTGCTCGTCCCGATGGACCAACCGGGCGTCGAGGTGCGCCCGATCAAGATGATCTCCGGAGACTCGGAGTTCAACGAGGTCTTCTACACCGACGCCCGTGTGCCCAGGGAGAACGTGGTCGGCGCCGTGAACGACGGATGGCGC
>JBCBDK010000537.1:0-3020 GCA_038529675.1 Actinomycetota bacterium | reverse complement strand
TCGCATGCCGTCGGGCGACTACCGCGTGCAGGACAAGAAGGTCACCCCGCCGCCACGCGCTCGCATCGACGAGTCGATGGAGGCACTGATCCACCACTTCAAGATCTTCACCGAGGGATTCAAGGTGCCCGAGGGCGAGGCCTACGTGGGCATCGAGAGCCCGCGCGGTGAGATCGGCTGTTACATCGCCAGCGACGGTTCGCCCACGCCGTATCGGATGCACATGCGCGACCCCTCGTTCACCAACATCCAGTGCCTGCCACACATGATGCGTGGCGGCCTCGTCGCCGACGCCGTCGCCGTCATCTCCTCCGTCGACCCGGTGCTCGGCGGCGTCGATCGATAGCGCAGACCTGCTGACGATTCCGCACCACCCGTTCGTGGTGCCCCGACAACCGCTTGTGAAAGAATTCCCGATCAGGAACCCCCTATGAGCCGCCTCTCTGACTCCAACGTGCAGCTCGCGCACGAGATCATCGCTCGCTACCCGAAACCGAAGTCGGCGCTCATCCCGCTGCTGCACCTGAGCCAGGAGCAGAACGGCTACGTCACGCAGGACGCGATGCGACACATCGCCGAACTCGTCGGCGTCACCCCGGCCGAGGTGATCGGCACCGCCACGTTCTACGAGATGTTCAAGTTCGAGCCGGTCGGCACGTATCTGATCAACATCTGCGGCACGATGAGCTGTGCGTTGCTCGGCGCGGAGGAGCTGATGCACCACGCCGAACAGAAGCTCGGCATCCGCGCCGGTTCCACCACCGACGACGGCATGTTCACCCTCGAACACGCCGAGTGCCAGGCGGCGTGCACCGAGGCCCCGTGCCTGCAGGTGAACTACCGCCATCAGTACCGGGTCAGCACCCAGGACCTCGACGCGATGATCGACGATCTCCGCTCCGGTGCGCTCCGCGACGAGATCCCCGCCCACGGCACGCTCACCCGCATCCGCCAACGCACTCACCCGAACGAGGTGGGTGCCGTCCCGGTCGACGAGGTCACCGAGGCGCCGGTCTGGATCTCGAAGCACGAAGCGACGGAGGCACCCGCATGAGCACGGCCATCACCCGCGACTACACGCCGGGCTTCTACGAAGGTGATCGGCCGAAGGTCGTCACGAGCCGGTTCGAGTACGAGGACAGCCACACACTCGAGCGGTACCACGCCACCAACGGTTACGAGGGCCTGCGCAAGTGCCTCGCCATGACACCGGCGCAGATGCACGACGAGGTCCGCGCCTCGACCGTGCTCGGCCGTGGCGGCGCCGGATTCCCTGCGGGTGTCAAGTGGGGCTTCACCCCCAAAGACGTCTGGCCCCGCTACCTCGTGGTCAACGGTGACGAGTCCGAGCCGGGCACCTACAAGGACCGCCTCCTCATGGAACGCGACCCCCATCAGCTGATCGAGGGCTGCCTGATCGCGTGCTACGCCGTCGGCCTCTCGCACTGCTTCCTGTACGTCCGCGGTGAGATGCCGCTCGCCCACGAACGGCTCGCCACCGCGCTGAACGACGCGTACGACGCCGGCTACATCGGCAAGAACGTCCTCGGCACCGACTTCAGCGTCGACATCACGCTGCACTGGGGCGCCGGCGCCTACGTCGTCGGCGAAGAGACGGCGCTGATCGAATCGCTCGAAGGCGAGCGAGGCATGCCCCGGCTCAAGCCGCCGTTCTTTCCGGCCGCCATCGGGCTCTATGGCAAGCCGACGATCGTCAACAACGTCGAGACGCTCGCCAATCTCCCGTTCATCGCGAACGAGGGTTCGGCGGCGTACACCGCGATCGGTACCGAGACCTCGCCGGGCACGCGGATGATCGCCATCTCCGGCCACGTGAAGCGGCCCGGTGTGTACGAGATCATCAACGGCTCCACCACCTTCCGGGACATCATCTACGGCGACGAGTTCTGCCAGGGGATTCGTGACGACAACGAGCTCAAAGCGTTCGTCCCCGGCGGCGGTTCCGCACCGTGGTTCCTGCCCGACCAGCTCGACATCCCCTTCGAGGGTCGCGAGGCCGGCTCGGCCGGTTCGATGCTCGGCTCCGGTGCGGTGATGGTGATGGATTCGACCACCGACATCCCGAAGGCCGCACTCACCCTCACGCGGTTCTACGCCCACGAGTCCTGCGGCAAGTGCGTGCCGTGCCGCGAGGGCGGCACCTGGCTGTACCGGATCCTCGAACGCATCTGCGACGGCCACGGCACGACCGACGACCTCGACCAGATCCTCGAGGTCGGCCAGTCGATCTGTCCCGGCGAGATGCCGCACGCGGCGAGCGAGCGTCTCGGCCTCGAGGCCACGCCGTTCCCATACAAGATGACGACGATCTGTTTCGTCGGTCCGTCGGCCTATGCTCCGCTGCACTCGGCGCTCACGCTCTTCCCCGAGGAGTTCGAGGCCAAGGTCGCACCCAGCCCGAAGCGCACGAAGATCCCGGTCACCGCCGCCTCATGAGTTCCGAAGACACCAGCGACGACGCGGGCGACGTGATCGAGGCCGCCGATGATGCGGTCGTGGAGCCGGAGCCGGATCCGAATGCCGTGTCGGTCACGATCAACGGCAAGCAGGTCGTGGCGAACAAGGGCCAGCTGATCATCGAAGCGGCCAAGGACCAGGGGGCGTACGTCCCGCACTTCTGCTACCACCCGCGGATGAGCCCGGTCGGCATGTGCCGCCAGTGCCTCGTCGAGGTCGATACGGGCCGTGGCCCGCAGCTCATGCCGTCGTGCATGTTCCCGGTCGCGCCCGACATGGTGATCGACACCGAATCGGACACGGTGAAGCGGGCACAGGAGGGCATGCTCGAACTGCTGCTCGCCAACCACCCGCTCGACTGCCCGGTGTGCGACAAGGGTGGCGAGTGCCCGCTGCAGGACCAGGCGTTCAGCCACGGTCCTGGTGAATCCCGGTACGTCGAGGAGAAGCGGCACTACGAGAAGCCGATCCCGATCAGCGATCTCGTCCTCCTCGATCGCGAGCGCTGCATCCTCTGCGACCGCTGCACCCGGTTCGCCGAC
>JBCBDK010000536.1:0-3040 GCA_038529675.1 Actinomycetota bacterium | reverse complement strand
ACGAGTTGACGACCACGGTCGCTCCACCGGCCGACAGACGCCGCGCGATCTCCTCACCGATCCCGCTGGAGGAGCCGGTCACGATCGCGATCCTTCCCGCGAACTCAGCGGCGGGGTCGGCGAGGCTCGGGCGCTCGGCTCGGTCGGCTCGGTCGGATCCGCTGTTCGGCTCGGTGCTCATCTCCGCACCGTACCGATCGTGCGATGATGCGGAGATGGCCGAGATCGACCACCTCGTGCTCGTCGTCCCCGACCTCGAGCTCGCGATCGACGAGGTCGAGCGAGACCTCGGCATCCGGCCCGAGGTCGGTGGACGCCACGACGGCATGGGCACCTGGAATGCGCTCCTCGCGCTCGACCGGGAGGACCTGCCCGCCTGCTACCTCGAGCTGATCGCTGCCGACCCGACCCAGCCCGACCCGACCGGGCCGCGTCCCTTCGGCATCGACGACGACGATCGTCGCCGACTCGTCACGTTCGCCGCCCGGCCGAACGCCGACGAGTCGATCGACGGCCTCGTCACCGTCCTGCGGACACATGGCCACGACCCGGGTGATCCGGTGCCGATGGCACGAACGACACCCACCGGCGGCGAACTGCGGTGGCGGCTCACGTTCCCGACGATGGCGGCCGGTGGCGTCGTCCCGTTCCTGATCGACTGGGGCGACACGCCCAACCCGGCGACCACGATCGGTACGTCGGCATCGCTGACGAGATTCGATGCGACCGTGCCGGCCGAGGTGTCCGACCTCCTCGGAGCGCTGGCGCTCCCCGGCCTCGACACCGCTGCAAGATCAGCACCGGGGCAGGGTCCCGGACTCACCGCGGAGCTGCGCGGACCGTCCGGCACGATCACGCTCTGAGGCGGCTCGCCGGCGCTCGGCGGGATCTCGCGACGCGAGCAACCTTTCGTCCAACCCGTACGTTCTTCTCCTGTGTACGCGCCGGACGATTACGTCGCCAGGTTCGACGAACTGTTCGGCGTCGCGTACCGCGCCGCGTTCGCAGTGCTCGGAGATCAGGGCGATGCGGAGGACTGTGCGCAGGACACGCTCGCGAAAGCGCTGGTCAAGTGGCGGCGGGTCCACCCTCATGCGATGCCGTGGGTCGCACGGGTCTCGACCAATGCAGCGATCGACCGACATCGCCGCAGGAAGCGCTCGATCATGAGTGATCCGACAGCGATCGGCGTGAGCGGCGGCATCGACGTGATCGGCGAGGCCGGCTCGGTCATCGACCCCACCGCCGCGCGACCCGAGCCGCTCCCGTCCACGTTGACCGAGCAGCGAAGTGACCTCGTTCGTGCACTGCGAGCGCTGCCCCGCCGACAGCGCGAGATCGTCGTGTTGCGCCACCTCGCCGGGCTGACCGAGGCCGAGACCGCCGACGCCATGCAGACCTCGATCGGCAACGTCAAGAGCTCGACGCACCGTGCGCTGTCGAAGATGCGCTCCGAACTCGGTTCCGCCTGGGCGACCGGCGACCTCACTCCCCCGGCCGGCCTCCCCGTCTCCACCTGAACGATCCCCACCGCACGCGACACCACGACCACCGACGCATCATCACCGTCAGCGACACGCCATGTTCGACCAACTTCACGATCCGAATCCGCCCGACGCCACCGGCCGCCACCTGGCGACGGTGGCCGAGCGTGCCTCACGGATCCGTCGTCGCCGCAACGCGACCGTCACCGGCGCCGCCGCCGTGGGCATCCTCACTGCGGGCACGGTGGCCATCGCGGCGGTCGGCGAGCGCGACACGAACGACGTCGCTCTCACCGCCGAGGTGGCGATCGACGACCAGGGCGGTGCAACGATCGCCGAGACCGGCGACGCGCCCGCACCCACGACGACCGTCCTCGACCCGGCGAGCCTCCCACCCGCCGTTCCGGTCAACCCCGATCCTGACGACGATGCGACCAGGGAGGATCAGGACGGCGGCGCAACCGCCACCGCCGACGCCGACACCGGCGCGGATGATGCAGCGGATGCGACGTCCGAGGACGCAGACGCCGGGAACGACCGCGGTGACGGCGCGACGGGTGCGTCAGACGACCAGGCTCCCGACTTCGACGTGGCGACGGCGGCGGCGCTGCGTGCGGCGGATCCGATCACCGCGGTTGGCACGACCGGGGCCGCCGTGTGGTTCCCGAACCTCGACGCCGATCCGATCGAGGTGTTCCGGCGCAGCGACGTGACCGGGCTCGACTTCCTCGACGACGGCACCGCCGTGGTAGGGACGTGCTGCGAGCCGATCGTGGGAACCGTGCTCCGCTTCGCCGCGGACGGCTCGTCGGCCGACGGCGAACTGCCGACCTACGGTGCCCTCCCGGCCGTCTCACCGAGCGGCGACGAGATCGCCGTCCTGGTCCCGGACGACGCCATCGTCGGGATCATCCCCGGCTCGGCTGACGACACGAACACCGTCCCGCAGACGGACACCCAGACCGACACCGGGACGGGCACCGAGACCGGTACGGACACCGACACCGCGGCGGACGACGCATCCGGTGACGCCGATCCGGACCGTGTCGACGTGAACGGCCAGGATCTGATGTGGCTCGACGCCGACACCGTGCTCGTGCTCGGCATCGACGCCCGCCCGGACGGCGCGTGGACGCTGACGACCGTGGCGCTCTCGTCCGGCGAAGCGACCACCCGACCGTTTGCGCTCCTCGACGACTTCACGTCGTTGCGATTCGCCGGGCGTGACGGCGCTGGTGCCATCGTCGTCCACGATGCGGGCACCGAGGTCGTGCTCGCCGGGTCGCTCGACCGCTACGGCAGCTGGGATCCAGACCGTGCCGGCGACAGCGGCACCTCGCTCGAGGTCCGACGCCTCGACGAGTCGATGCGATCGGTGTGGTACGACGGCGCCACCGAGATCCTCGTGACCCTCGACGGCGTCCTCACCGTCGACGGCGCCGAACTGCCCGGCAGCTATCGCTCCGCCCGCCGCTGAACCGCCGTCCGGCGCGTGCTCGACTCGACCGCGATCGGACCGCTCACCAACTCGACCACTGAAGCGACGACCCGCCGTC
>JBCBDK010000535.1:0-3045 GCA_038529675.1 Actinomycetota bacterium | reverse complement strand
ACCGACTCCGCCGAGTCGCAAAGCGCATGTACGGCTCACTCCGCGACACGGCGCAGCTGACGCTGACGATGGACGCCGACATGGAGGCCGTGGTCGCCGATCGAACCGCCCGACGCGACGCCGTCGGTGCCGACGGTTCGCCTCCGGGCTACACCGACTACGTGGTCGCCGCCGCCGCTCACGCACTCCGCCAGCATCCGCGGGTCAACGCCCAGGTGACCGATGCCGGTGTCGCCGTGCTCCCCGACGTGCACGTCGGCCTCGCCGTGGCGCTCGACGACGGACTGATCGTGCCCGTCGTCCATCACGCCGACCAGCTCTCGCTCGGCGGTCTCGCCGCGGAGACGACGCGACTCGCCGAGGCGGCGAGGACGGGGTCACTCGGACCCGACGAGGTCGCGGGTGGAACGTTCTCGGTGACGGCGCTGGGCATGTTCGGTGTCGACGCGTTCACGCCGGTGATCAACCCGCCCAATGCGGCGATCCTCGGGGTCGGGCGGCTGCGCGACGACGTGGTCGTGGTTGACGGCCAGGTCCGCAGCGCGAAGCGGATGACGCTCAGCCTCACATGGGATCACCGGGTGTTCGACGGTGCGCCGGCCGCCGAGTTCACCCGCACGATCTGCGAGTTCCTCAGCGAGCCGTCGCGCCTCGTCTGACGTCTCGCATCCGCTCCGTCCGGTCAGAACACCGGTACGCCCTTGATCGGGATGCCCCGCACGGGTGCCGGGAGCGTTCGTGCTGCGCCCGGCGCGGGTCGAGAGGAGGGCGACGTGCTCTCGAAGACCCTCCAGAGGGTGATCGATGACGGACCGGCTCCGCTCCGCTTCCTCCCGTCGAGGTCGTACACACCGACTCGGCCGTTCACGAACTGCACCTCCCATGCGTCGATCCCGAAGCCGAGCGGGACGATGAAGGCGTCTCGGATGCGCTCCTGCCAGTCGGCGGGCGGGTCATACAACGCCCGTCTCATCAGTGGATGCCACGGGTCGGGACGCACGGCGTCGGCGAAGCGCTCCCACGCGCCGGCCAGGAGCCCTCCGACGAAGTCGAACGGCGAACTCGCTCGGGTTCCGACGGTCCCCGGTCCGACGATGGCCGGTCCGACGATACCTTCACCGACGATCTTGGGTCCGACGATCTTGGGTCCGACGATCTTGGGTCCGACGATGCCTTCACCGACGATGCCTTCACCGACGATCGCCGGGCCCACGGCCGCCTGCCCGACCTGGTTCTGTGATCGAGCGGCGGGTGGTACGAACGCCTGGCTGACCAGCTTCGTGCCGGCGGGAACGAGGAACGTCGCCGAGATCGCGCCGCTGTCGACGGTCTCGCCGGGCGGGAGCAGCCACCACGTCGACGCAGATCCATCGGCGTGGAACTTGCGAGCCGGGTACACCGTCACCTCCTCGATCGTCGGATCGCGGGTGGGCCAGACGAAGGCCGTACCTCCGATCGTCGACTCCGCTCCGTCGCCGAGCAGCGGGATCTGCTGCGCGGAGGTACGGATGACGACCGGGCGTGAACCGGTCGGTGCCCCCGAGCCCGAGCCGAGTGAACGCGTCTCGACCACGGACTGTGCACCGGGACTCCAGCTCAAACGGTTGCCGCCGACCTCTGGGACGAACAGCACGGTGGTTCCGTCGGCTCGCTCCGTCTTCGGTGCAACGATCACGGCCTCGCGCGATCCGTCGGCTCCTTCGTAGACCTGGACGCTCCCTGTCGAACCCTGGCCGTCGCCGACGAGGTCGTAGCTGTTGACGAGCACCTGCTCCTGGCCGTCGCTGCCCCGACGTCGGACGACGTCGCCCACCGGCGGCAACGCGCCAGTCGGCGACCGTTCGACTGTCGCGACCGGTCCGACGGTCGAGGCCGGGCCGGGTGCGCTGGTGGCAACCGGCGATGAGGGCGCCCCGGCGGGCGGTGTGGGCGGGCCACCTGCTGAGCCGTCGGAGCCGGTGTTGGGGTTCGGGCCGACGTTGCAGGCGAACCACTTCAGTCCGTTGACGATCACGTTCTCGTCGCCACATGCATCGATCACCGCCTGCTTCGCCGGTTGTGGCAGCACCTGGAACAGGGCATCGGAGACGACGATCGCGATCGTCGATTGGGCGGTCGGCAGGACGAAGGCGCCCGCTGCGAACTTCCGCTGAGCGATGGAGATCGGTACACCGACCGCCAGGCCGGTCGAGAGCGACCTCGCTCCCGTCCGGATCACGTAGTTCTCGTCGAGGCCCAGCGCTTCGAGCAGCTTCACGGTGAGGGTGTCGAGGACCGGAGCGGCGACGTTGATGCCGAGAATCGTGCCGTCGGTGACTCGCTGGATCTTGGTGCTCTGTTCCGGTGTCAGCGGGTCGGCGACCGAGAACTCCGTGCCGTCCGGCTTCTGTCCGAGCTGCGGAAAGCCGAACGCTGCCTCGAAGTGCACGTTCGCGTCGGTCGGAAACGTCGGCAATCCGTCGATGTCCACGGGCGGAACGAGGAACTCGATCGCTTCGTCGAACGCTCCCGGCGACCGTGGCGGTCCGTCGGGGCGGACCCCGGTGGGGAAGGCGACATCGGGGAGAACCGGTCCGGTCTCGAAGATGCGAGGATCCACATCGATGCCGTGTCGACGCAGGATCGTCTCGGCGCGAGCGGCGTCTCGGGGTGTCGGGACGAACGCAGGCGTCGCCACCTTGCTCGGTCCGACCGATCCGCCACCCGGTGCGACGGTGGCGTCAGGAGAACCGATCAGCGGATTCGACCCAGGAACGACGTTCGCAGCCGGATCCGGTGACAGCGTGATGGTTCGTGGGTCGACGAGCCCCTTGGTCAGCGCGTCGATCGCCCGCTGGTCGAGCACCCGGTTCGCTCCTGGGTTCAGCACTCGCCTCGAGAAGACCGAGATGCCCTGGGATGCCGACGCGTTGCGCAGTGTGTTGATCAACAGGTCGCCGACCTCGTTGCCGGTCGAGACCGGCGGGATCGCTCCTCCGAGCACGAGGTCTTGCGCAAAGCCTCGTGTCAGGTTCGGTGCGAGTCGCTTCAGGATCACACCCTCTG
>JBCBDK010000534.1:0-3054 GCA_038529675.1 Actinomycetota bacterium | reverse complement strand
GAGCCGCCTCTACCAAACCCGGTTCTGCGCCACCGTGCGGGACGAGTTCAACGCCATCCAGGTCGAACTCAGCCGGCCCGAGACACCGGCGCACCTCGGGGATCTCCCGCTCATCGTGCTCAGCAGCGACCGCGACCTGGCCGTCGATCAGGAACCGGTGGACGGGGTCACCACGACCGACCTCGAGGAGGCGACGCTGGTCGCCGCCGAACTCCAGGCCGAGCTGGCGGCGCTGTCCACCAACAGCACCCACCAGGTCGTGGCCGACGCCGGCCACTACATCCACTGGGACCAGCCCGCGGTGGTCCTGGACGCCATCGAGGATGCGATCGCCGACTGGCGCCGATCCCAGCAAGACCGATGACCACCGGGCCGATCGGGCGTGTTTCGCCGGTGTGAATCCTGCTGCACATCGTTGATGGCGGCTCGAACCGACGTCTACGTTCGATCGGAGACAACCGAGAGTCCGGAGAAACACCATGCCAGACACGTCGCTCGAGCTGATGATGGATGTCGCTCAGCGTCGAGCGCCTGCCGATCTCGTGTTCCGGAACATCTCGGTGCTGAATGTCTTCACCGAGACCATGGAGCGCAGCGACGTCAGCATCGTGGGTGGCACGATCGCCCGAGTGGCGCCGGCGCAGGAGGATCTCGAGATTCCCGCCGCCGAGACGATCGACGGGAGCGGCAGCTCGCTCATCCCCGGGCTCATCGACGCACACACCCACATCGAGATGTCGCTGGTGTCGCCGACGGCGTACGCATCGATCGTCGTTCCCCAAGGCACGACGAGCGCCATCGTCGACATGCACGACGTCGCCAACGTCGGCTTCGACTGCATGCGCCATCACGCGATCGAAACGGCCGCCTCCCCGCTGAAGGCTCGGCTCATGTTGCCGCCGTGCGTGCCGGCGACGCCGAAGCTGGAGACCGCCGGCTTCGACATGACGCTGGAGTCGTTGTGCGAAGCGATCGAATGGCCGGACACGCTTGGCATCGGCGAAGCGATGGACTTCGGTCGAATCCTCGATTGCGAACCCGAGATGATGGCGATGCTGTCGTGGGCGAAGGATCAGAAACTCATCGTCGACGGGCACTGCCCCAACCTCAGCGGGGATCGTCTCCAGGCCTACGCGGTGACCGGTGCGTCGTCGTGCCACGAGTCGGGATCGCTCGACGAGCTCCGAGAGAAGTACGCCCTGGGCTTCAAGGTGATCATGCGGCGCGGTTCGCTCCAGGAGCCCTTCCTCGCCGGCGAGTTCGTGAACGGTCTGGCCGACTCGACGCGTGTGCTGCTGTCCACCGATGGCTGCGTGTTCCTCGACGAGCTCATCGATCAGGGCGGGATGATCAATGCACTGCGACAGATCATCGCGGAAGGGATCGACCCGATCGCGGCGATCAAGATCGCGTCGTACAACACCGCCCGCGCCTACCGGATCGACGATGAGGTCGGGTCGATCTCGGTGGGCCGCGCCGCCGACCTGATCGTGGTGTCCGACCTCGACAGCGTCGCCATCGAAGCGGTGTACATCGACGGCGAACTCGTGACGCCGTCCGATCCCGAACAGGCGAGCACGTACGACTATCCGATCGAGGTGATGCAGACGGTCCGCATGGATCCGGTGACCGCCGACGCGTTCCGAATCGAGACCACCGAGCCGGACGGGCTCACCGACGTTCGCGTCAAGCACTTCCTCTACGGCACGGTCATCGCCGAAGAACAGACCCACCAACTCCCCGTGCAGGACGGCGTGCTCCACACCGACGCATCACGTGACCTGATCAAGATCAGCGTCTTCGATCGCCACCGAGCGGGCGGCGAACACACCAACGCGATCGTCAGCGGCTTCAACCTGACCGATTGCTCGTTCGGCGGGTCGATCGGTCAGGACGCCCAGAACCTGGTCGTCGTCGGCACGGACGACGACGACATGGCGCTGGTCGTCAATGCGATCCGGGAGATGCACGGCGGTGTCGCGGTGGCCAGCAACGGCCAGGTCGTGGCCCGCGTGGCGCTTCCGTTCGCCGGCATCATGAGTCCGAGCGGTCCGGGGGCGGTTCGGCGCGAACTCGACGAGCTCCACGCATGCCTCGAAGCACACGGCTGCACGCAGATGAACCCGACGTTCAATCTGTCGTTGTTGTTGACGTGTGCAGTGATCCCCGAACTCAAGATCACCAATCGAGGGCTCGTCGATGTCGATCGAGCGGAGTTCGTTCCGCTCATGGCGTCTCTGTCGACGCTCCCGGGGTGACGATGCCGGCCTCGTAGGCGAGGACGACGGCCTGGACGCGGTCTCGCACACCGAGCTTGGTGAGGAGCCGGCTGACGTGGGTCTTCGCCGTCGCTTCGCCAACGAACATCTCGGCCGCGATCTCACGATTGCTCATGCCCCGGGCCAGGAGACGGAGGGCCTCGTGCTCCCGTTCGGTCAGTTCTTCGGGCAGCACGGCCTTGGCCGCTCCGGGCTCGGGCCGGTTGGCGAACTCCTCGATCAAACGCTTCGTGACCGTCGGGCCGAGCAGGGCGTTGCCTTCGGCGATCACCCGCACGGCGGCGGCGAGTTCCTTGGCCGGAGTGTCCTTCAGGAGAAACCCGCTTGCACCCGCCCGCACCGCTCCGTAGACGTACTCGTCGAGGTCGAAGGTGGTCAGGACGAGAACCTTGGTGTCGAGTGCGGGGTCGTCGGTGATGTGTCTGGTGGCTTCGATGCCGTCCATCTCGGGCATGCGGACATCCATCAGGGCGACATCCGGGTTGGTCCGACGGCACAGCTCGAGACCGGCGCGACCGTCACCGGCGTCGCCGATGACGTCGAGATCGGGCTGGGAGTCGAGGATCATGGTGAACGCATCACGCATGAGGGCCTGATCGTCGATGATGGCGACACGGATACTCACGTGTTGGTCTCCGAGCTCTGGCTGGCAACGGCTGGTCGACCGGACCAGGGAGCGATCGGCAGAGACGCGCTGACCCCGTATCCGCCCCCTGGCTGTGGGCCATGAGCGAGCTGACCGTCGTAGATCTCGATACGTTCCCGCATGCCGATG
>JBCBDK010000533.1:0-3056 GCA_038529675.1 Actinomycetota bacterium | reverse complement strand
GCCGAACACGAAGATCACCAAGCAGATCGTCATCGACAACCGCGGGAACGTGCCCGTCACGTTCGGCCACCCGGGTGGCATCGCGCTCGACGACGAGCGTGGCGAGTGCCGCGTCACCCGCGCCACCTACGACATCCTCGGCCGGGAACTCGACGACGTCGTCCAGCGAGCGCCCAAGCGTGACGACGGGAACAGCGACGGTGACGACGGGAACGGCGACGGCGACTCGCTGTTCCCTGGGCTGACGTTCGAACGGGCCTTCGGGGAGTGGGTCCGTCAGGGCCACCACCATCTCAGCACGACGGGGCCACTCGGCGTCCGGTGCGCGAGCGGCGTCACCACGATCCCACCGGGTGAGGAACGTGCGATCGATCTGACGTTCCGCGTGCCGAGCGGCCTCGACCAGCACACCCGCTTCGTCGGGGTGTACCCGTTCTACGACGCCGATCTCGTCTTCGTCATCGTGCCGAGCCCAAAGGGCGAGCAGCCCGACGACAACGACACGTAGGACGACAATCAGTAGGAGGAACCATGAGAAGCGACACCCGCCACCGTCGCCGAGCCCCGCAGGTTCGCCGACCACGCGACACCGAGGACCAGTTCGAACGGCTCGCGTCCGGACTCGGCGATGCCGTCGAACGATTCGTCCAGTCGCTCGACCCGGCCGGGAACCGGCTCGGGCTCGCACGCGCCCTCGACGACTTCCTCGCGCCGACCGTCGACCGAGCGTGTGCGAGCTGCGGCAAGGACGCGTGCTGTTCGTCGTGCTGCCGAGACGATGACCCGTGCCCACCCCGCTGCGGCTGCGAACGTGATTGCAGTTGCGACTGCGTCTGTTGCATCGGCGACGCCGACCTCGTCGTCTACACACGTGTCGGCGAGCAGCGCGTCGTGCCGATCCGGATCGAGAACCAGCGTGCCCGCGAGCGCGACATCGAACTCAAGCTCAGCGACTTCCGGACGAAGGGCGGCAACGACTCACCGGTCGTCGGGCGCATCTTCGGCCCGACCGAGTTCACGTTGAAGCCGTGCTCGGAGGAAGAGGTGATCGTCGTAATCAGCGTCGTACCTCGTGACCAGAAGGGTGACGGCAAGGAGTCGACGGGCATCCGGGAGGAGGTGGCGCCGATCGAGTCGATGACACGCGACGACCTCGTCGCCCGCGCCCGAGACGTCGGTATGAGCGGTGCGACGGGGATGAACAAGGCCAAGCTGATCGAGGCGTTGCGCGAGGTCGAGGTGGCGCGGCCGATCGACACGCCGATCGGCGAACGGCCACCGGTCTCGATCGACCGTCCCGATCGCGAGCTTCCCGACGTCGACGACTGCCACGTCGCCATCGCCGATCTGTGCATCGAGGGGTGCGACGCACGTCCGGTCCGGATCGCCGTGGCGGTACTGCCGCGGCGCTGCAACACGTACGACGTCCGCTGCCAGTGCGGCTGCTGCTGATCGCGCCGAGGCGGGAGCGTCGCGATGCGGACCGAGGGTGACTCCGTTCGTCGGCTGGTCGACGATCTGTCGAGCGCGGCGCTGCGCGACCTGCTGCGCAACGTGCGTCATCACACCGACGTCCGGCGGCAGGTGGCCGCCGGGTTGATGGACGAGCGGTCGGTGAACGAGGCGTACCGCGAGTACGCCCGGCGCGAAGGAGCGAGCTACCGCGAGCGGGTCACCGACCTGACGTTGCAGTACTACTCGGACCTGATCGACCTCGGGAACCAGTACAGCGAACGGTTCTACGGCGAGCTCCTGAACGGCAACGGCCACGCAGCGGGCTTCGGCTCGGACGACGTGCCGTTCCCGTCGGCGACGAACGGAGCGACGAACGCCGCAGGACCGTCCGCACCCGATCCAGCGTCCAACGGCCACGGAGGCGGCGAAGCTGCCGGGGTCGAGGAGGTACCGATCGAGCTGCACGGCCCGAGTGGTCGGGAGGTCATGGCGACGTTCTCGCTGGAGAACACCGAGCAGCGGCCGGTCGAGATCGCCTTCGACGCGGGGCCGTGCCACGGACCCGGCGACGAATCGTTCATCGCCCCGGTGACGGTCAGCCCGGCTCGGTTCACGATCGACCCAGGTGGGACGCGGTCGATCACGATCCGCGTCGTGATGCTGCCGTCGGTGTTCGTGCCGGGGCATCTGTATCGCATGTCGATCCACGCCCGCGGTCCGACCGACATCGTCCTGCAACTCACGATCTGGGCCGAGGAGCCCGACACCGGCACGCCGCCGCTCGTCGACGAACCGGCGTCGCGCGCCGATGCCACACCCGAGTCGCCAGCCGAGCCAACATCCGAACGGACGCCCGAGCGCTTCGTGGTCCGGTGCCCGTCGTGTCGCCGCGACTTCGAGCGCGAGTCGTCCTCGACCCGGCTGTACCCGCACAAGACGCCGGACGGCGAGGCGTGCCCCGAACGGCGGGGAAGGTCCCGGAGCGCCCGGTGAGCGTCGTCTCTGCGATCGGTGCTCGGGGTGCCGACACGATCGTGCGTGGCGTCCACGTCGGACACCGGGACCACTACCGCGTGGCGACCGAGATCATCGATCGCGGCCCGTCGCGGGTCGTTCTGATGCAACGAAGCAGCACGCTCGTGCTCGGCCCCGAGCAGGGTTGGGACGACGAAGCCGCGTTCTACGACGCCGCCTGGCGCAGCATCGGTCTCGGCACCGAGTGGTTCCACGTTGCATCGGCGGAGGGGATCGCTCGCCACCTTGCCCGTGCGGGCAGCGTGTTCGCCCGACGCGGCGAAGCCCTCCGGCGCCTCACCGTCGGACCGGGCGACGAACTCCGGCTCGGATCGGGCTCGACCGGTCGGCCGGTGAAGCAGCTCCCACCCGACCGGTCGATGCTCGACTACAAGCTCGACCGTCAGGCGCGCATGGTCAGCGCCGACTTCGACGGATCGTTCGAGGCGATCGTCGTCGTCGACGTCGGCGACCACCAGTGCAGCATCCATCAATGCGGCCCGCTCGCCGAGAAGCTGTTCACGCTCTGCCTCGACTTCTGGGCCAGCTGCCCGACGGTCACCTCGGGCGAACTCACCCCGAGTTGA
>JBCBDK010000532.1:0-3057 GCA_038529675.1 Actinomycetota bacterium | reverse complement strand
CCCGGCGTGAGTCTGCTGTGCCCGTCGACTCGGGCGACAACCGGCGCGTCGCCCGAGCGGATCGTGAGGTTCAACGCTGCGGGGATCGTCCCGGTCGGATTGGTCACGACCACGAGATCGTCGTTGTTGGTGGCCATCCGAGCCGCTAGCGCCTCGGTCCCGTCGTCACTCGGTCCCACGCCCAGGATGATCCGTACGCGACCGGGGTACGGCTGCGCCCGAATGGAATCGACCGCCGCCTCGAGGTGTGGCGCCTCGTTGCGGATCGGCATGACCACGTCGACATCTGGCCACGCCGGGTCGCTGCGCCACGACCCCCGAGTGCCGACCGGGTCGGGTGTGCTCACACCCGCCGGGCCACCACGACCCAGATGGTGCGCAGCAGGATCTGGACGTCCATCAGGAGTGACCAGTTGACGAGGTACTGGATGTCGTAGCCGAGCTTGAACTCGGCGTCGGTCGCATAGCGGCCGTTGACCTGCGCGAGCCCGGTGATGCCCGGCGGGAGCTCGTCCCGCCGGACGTAGCCCGGGACGCGTCGGGCGATCTCGGCGACCAGCTCGGGGCGTTCGGGTCGTGGGCCGACCAGCGACATGTCGCCTTGCAGCACGTTGAACAGCTGCGGCAACTCGTCGAGTCGGGTCGAGCGCATCCAGCCGAGCCCACGGACCACACGATCGTCGTCCTTCGTGGCCAGGCGAGCGCGGCCATCCTCCTCGGCGTCCGGGATCATCGTGCGGAACTTGATGCAGGTGAACTCGACGCCCTCGCGGCCGACCCGTCGTTGGCGGAAGAGCACACCCGACCCGGCTCGGGCCCGCACCCAGAGCGCGAGCAGTGCGAGGGCCACGATCCAGATCGGGCTCAGTGCGATGATCAACACCAGGTCGAAGATCCGCTTCAGACGGATCTTGTGGGTCGGGACGGCATGCGACCGGAGGGGCACGAACGGCATGCCGCCGATCTCGCGAATCACGCGCAGTCCGAGCAGCGTCTCACGTGCGCCGACCCGCTGAAGAAACCCGACGCCCGACGCCTCAAGCGATGTGAGCGGCTCGGGGTAGACCGACCCGAACGCGGTGACGTCGAGCATCAGCACGTCGGTCGCCTCGCTGCGCCGGATCGAGCGGACGAGATCGCCGCCGACCGGCGTTCGAGCGACGACGACTGCGGCGCGGTCGCTGCTGAGCAGGTGATCCTCCGCCACGTCGCATGCGTCGTGATCGCCGGCGAGCACCACCCGCGGCGGGCCCTGCCACGCACGCGTCAACCAGCGCGACAGCGATCGATTGGCGACGAGCACCGACGATGCGAGCAGCGCGAACACGGCCAGGTTGAGCCGCGGCATCAGGTAGCGATCGAGCACGACGAAGGCGGCCGCCTGGACGGCCACGCCGATCCCCGTGGCGATCGTGACTCGCGGCAACCAGGGTCGGCGACCGAGCCGTGGCTCTCGCTCGTACAGCCCGGCGAAGTAGTTGACGATGAGATGGATCGCCGTCGCGATCGAGAACCCGATCCAGTAGTGCGACATCGGATACGTGGGCCACGAGAAGCCGAAGTCGAATCGGACGACGCTGATGATGACCATCAGTGCGTACAGCCCGACGGCGTCGAGTACGCCGAGCATCCGCAGGCCCCGATTCCAGAAGAATCCGAACGGTTTGGAGAAGCGCTCGGCAGTCCGGACGATCGCCGGCGACAGCGTCTCCGATCTGCGCGACGTCGTCACGTCCGACGTCGCCGCCCTCGACACGTGGGCCATCTGCTCAGGCTACCGACCACTCGCCGTCCGATTCGGGAGTTCGACGTAGCGGCTCGACACAGCGGAGATCCCCACGTGTGTCAGACACCGTCCCCACGTGTGTCAGACACCGGCGTTGGGTGAGTGGGTCAGTCCCGCTGGAACGACCATCCCGGACGCAGCGTCACGAGGCCCTTGGTCTCGCTGGACGACCCCGCCGACACCTCGAACTGTGCTGCGTCCTGGAGGTGGTCGTACACGATCGTGCGGCCGGGGCCGGTGACCTCGGTGTGCAGCACGTACGAGCCGGGGAGCAGGTCGAATCGAGGAAAGTGGACGTCGACCGTTCCGGACCCGCTCGCCTCGTCGATGACGGTCCCGCCGTCGGTGTTCGCTGGCGCAGTCACCTCGACGCCGACCGAACTGGCGATCTTGACGACGAACACCGGGCGGCGCACCGCCTCGTCGCTCTGCCACCGGAGCCGGACGGTGACGTCGTCGCCGGTCCGGACCGGACCGCCGTGGGCCGCAGCGATCTCGACGTCGGTCACGCGCACCGGGCCGTCGCCGCGTCGGATCCCGCCGGTGGCCGAGTCGATCGTCCCGGCGAGCATCGACTCGGTGTAGCGGTCGATCACCGGGGCCGGATCGCCGTCCTCGACGATCGTGCCGTGATCCATCCAGATGGCCCGATCGCAGAAGTGACGGACGCTGCCGGTGTCGTGGGTGACGATGATGAGCGTGCGTCCCTCGTCGCGGAACTGGACGAACCGGTCCATGCACTTGCGCTGGAAGGCCACGTCGCCGACCGCGAGGATCTCGTCGATGAGCAGCAGTTCGGGGTCGACGTGGATCGCGACCGAGAACGCGAGCCGGAGATACATCCCCGAGGAGTACGTCTTGACCTGGGACTCGACGAAGTCGCCGAGCCCGGAGAACTCGACGATCTCGTCGAACCGGTTGGCGATCTCCTTGCGTGGCATCCCGAGGATCGCGGCGTTGAGGAACACGTTGTCGCGGCCCGACAGATCCGGATGGAACCCGGCGCCGAGTTCGAGCAGGCCGGCCATCCGCTTCGAATAGTCGATAGACCCCGAGTTCGGCGTGAGGATCCGCGCCATGCACTTCAACAGGGTCGACTTGCCCGAACCGTTGTGGCCGATGATTCCGAGCGCCTGACCGGTCGGCACCTCGAACGAGACGCCGTCGAGGGCGACGAACTCGTCGTAGCGGTTGCGGCCGCCACCGACGAGCAGCTGTTTGAGCGAGCTCGCCCGCTCCTTGTGGATCCGGAACGTCTTGTGGACGTCGCG
>JBCBDK010000531.1:0-3060 GCA_038529675.1 Actinomycetota bacterium | reverse complement strand
CCGCCTCCGGTCGGCGACGGCCTATCTCTCCACGGCGCTCGCCACCGCATGGGACGCCGCCGAGTCGGGCTCGGGTGTGGAACTGGACCACCGGATCGACATCCGGCTCGCTGCCGTGCATGCGGCGATCGAGTCTGCGGCCGTCGCCGACACCGCATTCACACTGGCCGGCGGAACGGCGGTGTACGACACGAGCGTGCTCGGCCGCTGCCAACGCGACGCCCACGTCGTCACCCAGCACATCCAGACCGCACCCAAGCTGTACGAGAAGATCGGGCGACTGCGACTCGGATTCGACGACGACGTGAGCATGTTCTGATGGCGACCATCGACGAGACCGACTTCGAGACGATCCGGACCGAGCGTGACGGTCACGTCCTGACCATCACGATCGATCGGCCCGGCTCGCCGATGAACGCCGTCGATGCAGCACTCCACCGTGAGATGGGCGAGTTGTTCCGGCTCCTGAAGCAAGAGGACGACGCCCGCGCCGTCGTGCTCACCGGGGCCGGTGCGGTGTTCTCGGCCGGTGGCGACATGGAGTGGTTCCCGTCGTTGCGGAACCCCGAGGCGCTGCATCGGTTGCGTCGCGAGGCGAAGCAGATCGTGTGGGACCTGCTCGACGTGGAGGTGCCGATCGTGAGCGCGATCAACGGCCCGGCGGTCGGCCTGGGCGCATCGATCGCGCTGCTGTGCGACGTCGTGGTCATGGCTGACGACGCGGTCGTGATCGACCCGCACGTGCAGGTCGGCCTCGTCGCCGGCGACGGCGGTGCGGCGATCTGGCCGTTGCTCGTCGGCCCACTCGCCGCGAAGCGTCACCTGATGCTGGGCGATCCGCTCACCGCACCCGAGGCGGTACGTCTCGGGGTCGCCGTCGAGGCGTGCCCGGCCGAGGTGATCGCCGAGCGCGCCCGGCACTGGGCGGACCGATGCGCGTCCCAACCGCCGCTTGCGTTGCAGGGGACCAAGCTGGCGGTGAACGCGCAGCTGAAGCAGGCGTTGCTGACGAGCTTCGACCTGTCGACGGCGCTCGAGATCGGCTGTTTCGAGTCGGAGGACCACGCCGAAGCGGTCGATGCGTTCGTCAACCGGCGCGCGCCACACTTCCACGGACGCTGACCCCACGGCCGCTCCCTGCGTATCGGCTGACGGTTATGGCGGCGCACGCGTGCCGGCTGGCTGTACGGCTGCTGAGACGGTCTGCGACGATGGCCCGATGACCGCTGTCGACGACATCGAGTTCGCCAACACCCAGGTACGTGACGGTCGCGTGATCGCCGATCTGCTCGACCCCGAGCTGTACCGACGGGATCCGCACGACGTCTGGGCCTGGATGCGTGCAAACGAACCGGTCTACCGCGACGAGCGGAACGGACTCTGGGGCGTGACCCGCCACGCCGACCTGCTCGATGTCGAACGCCGGTCCACGGTGTTCGTGTCGGGTCAGGGCTACCGCGCCCTGTGGTCGCCGACCGAAATCAACATGATCGCCCAAGACGACCCGCGCCACCGCCAGCAGCGGATGCTCGTCCAGCCACAGTTTACGAAGCGTTCCGTCGAGGAACGCCGCGCCGAGGTCGAGGCGCTGGCCACCGAGATCCTCGACGAGATCGTGGGCGACGTCGGCTCGGGCGACGAGTGTTCGTTCGAGGTCGTCGATGCGCTCGCCGGCCGATTGCCGGCGCGGCTGACCGCGCGTCTGCTCGGCTTCCCCGAGCACGAGTGGCGTGACCTCAAGAGTTGGTCCGAGCGGCTCATGCGAACCGACATGCGCGAGCGTGACGGGCGCGTGTTCCGTGACTTCGTCGCGGCGAACCAGGAGTTCGTCGAGCGGCTCGGCGAAATCGCCCGACGCAAGCTCACCGAGCCGGGCGACGACCTGATCTCCACGTGGCTGCACGCCCGCATCGACGACGAGCCCTTGCCGCCCGAGGCCATCGCCCACGAGGTCGGACTGTTCATCTCCGGCGGGGCCGAGACCACGCGGACCGCGATCGCCCACGGCCTGCGCGCGTTCGTCGACCACCCCGAACAGTGGGAGGCGATGGCCGCTGATCCGACGCTCGTTCCGGGAGCGGTCGAGGAGGTGCTGCGGTGGGTGTCGCCGCTCAACAACATGTTCCGCCGCGCCGCCACCGACGACCGGATCGGCGACCAGCCGGTCGAGCAGGGCGATCGGGTGATCCTGCTGTATCCGTCCGCGAACCGTGACGCGTCGGTGTTCGCCGAGCCGTTCCGGTTCGACATCGGCCGTACGCCGAATCCGCACGTCGCGTTCGGTTTCGGAACGCACCTGTGCATCGGGACCCACGTGGCCCGGGCGTCGCTGGTTGCGGTGCTCGGACAGCTCTCGCGCCGGCTGACCGGTCTTCGCGTCGTCGACGAACCTGACGTCGAGTCGAACATCTTCGCGAGAGCGGTGGTCTCCTTCGGCCTCGCCGGCGACGTCCGCTGAGAACGGCGCGACCTTGTTCTCGTAGCGTCCGGCGGCATGGGTCGACCGTTCCGCTTCGCCGTCCAGTCGTTCAACGCCGAGTCACCTCAGGCCTGGCGGGACCGAGCCCGCCGCGCCGAGGAACTCGGCTACTCGTCACTCCACGTCGCCGATCACTACCTCGGCCCCGGCCCTGCGCTCGAGGCGACCCGACATCCGCTGCAGGAGTTCGCGTCGGTGCCGCTCATGACGATGGCTGCCGAGGCGACCACCACGCTGCGAGTCGGTGCCCGGGTGTTCTGCATCGACTACCGGCCGCTCGCCGTGTTGGTGAAGGAGGCGGCGACGATCGACTGGGCGAGCGGCGGGCGGCTCGAGTTCGGCCTCGGCGCGGGATGGTTGGCCGGCGAGTACGAGGCGCTGGGCATCCCGATGGACGCTGCCGGTGTGCGGGTCAGCCGGCTCGAGGAGTACGTGCAGGCAGCGAAGCTGGTGCTGTCGGGCGAGCCGGTCGAGTTCGACGGCGAGCACGTGTCGCTGACCGGATTCTCCGGTGCCCCGGCTCGGCCGACGCCACCGCCGATCATGATCGGTGGCGGTGCGCAGCGCGTCCTGACGATCGC
>JBCBDK010000530.1:0-3072 GCA_038529675.1 Actinomycetota bacterium | reverse complement strand
GAGTTGTTCCACACGTTGGAGGAGGCCGACTGGAAGTGGGGCCTCGTCATCGCGCCACCGGACCCGAGCGTGGTCACCGCCGCCGCCACCCGGGCGACGAACGCACGCCACCGCAGCGGGTACTCGCCGTCGTGGAAGGCACGCAGATACTCGTCGGACGTGGCCGACGTCGCGCCCCGACCGAGCAGCGACAGGATGATCGCCGACACGACGAGACCGAGCGGCGGGATGACGAGGCCCCACTTCCAGTCGGCCTCCTCCAACGTGTGGAACAACTCCTCCACGACGACGTACTCGAACCAGAACACGAAGGTTCCGGTGACGGCACCGGTGACCGCAGCGAGCAGCACGACTTCGCGGGACCGACGCACGAGGTCTCGGAGTTCGTCGCTCCGGAGCTCGATCGAGCGGGCCTCTCGCAGGCTCGCCATCACCCTGCTCCGCGAGATGCCCCTGGACGGACCCCTGGAGGTGTCGTCAGCGGTGTCCTCGTCGGACGGCGGACGCACCGTCGAGGTCTCGCTGCGTCCTGGCACGACGATCGATCCTACTGCTGATCGATCGAATGGTTGGCGAGGCGCCTCCGAGATGAACTCCATGGGGACTGCACTCGTGTCGACGCCGACGCGCGCGCCGTCGCGCCGGCGATTCTTGACGAAGCCTTGACACTGGGCGCTTGATCACCCCCGGTGGTCCGACACTACCGTCGGCCACGCCGCCGGATCGGTGTGCGGGGAGAGATCAGGAGACCTGATGGACATCAGCAAGCTGAGCACGGGTGCGATGCTGTCCGGCGACGACATCGACGCTGCCGCCAACCGCGAGAAGGTCCGCCAGCGCCGGCTTCGTCGAGCGCTCGTCGTGCTCGGCGTGCTGTTCCTCTACCTCTTCAAGCGGCTGGTCGAGGACAACCCCATCCGGCCCGGCATCCCCGGCTGGATGAAGGGAAATCCCGAGATCGTCATCGCACTGGGCCTGATCCTGGTCCTCGGGTCGATCATCCTCCTGCCCTTCCTGACGACCGGACGCTCGCCACACACGGTGCTGCGCGCCGAGGACTCGAACGTTCGGCTCGACGACGTGGTCGGGGCGGATCAGACCAAGCGCGAGGCCATCGACACGATGAACCTCTTCCTCGCGTCCGAGACGTTCGAGAACGAAATGGGGGGCAATCCCCGCCGGGGAGTCCTCTTCGAAGGTCCGCCCGGCACGGGCAAGACCTACCTCGCCAAGGCGATGGCGGCCGAGGCCGGTGTGCCGTTCCTCTTCGTGTCCGCCTCCGAGTTCCAGTCGATGTACTACGGCCAGACGAACAAGAAGATCCGGACGTTCTTCAAGAACTTGCGCAAGGCCGCACGCGAAGAGGGTGGCGCTATCGGTTACATCGAGGAGTTCGACGCCATCGGCGGGGCTCGGTCGGGGATGAACAGCGGGTCGATGCGCGAAGGCATCGTCGGCGTGGTCAACGAACTGCTCGTCCAGATGCAGAGCTTCGACCTCCCCTCGGGCAAGGACCGCTTCAAGGCGAAGTTCGTCGACTGGCTCAACAAGTACCTACCGCCGCATCGGCGCCTCACCCGACCCCGGTCGCCGATGGCGAACATCCTCATCGTGGCGGCGACCAACCGGGCCGCAGATCTCGATCCGGCGCTCCTCCGACCGGGCCGTTTCGATCGGGTGATCGGCTTCAACCTCCCGCCTCGCAAGGAGCGCCGCGAGATCGCCGAGTACTACCTCGGCAAGAAGTCGCACACCGACGACGTGAACGCCAACCTCATCTCGGACCTGACAGCCGGGTACACCCCGGTCCGCATCGAACGGCTGATGGACGAGGCGCTGATCATCGCACTCCGCGATGGGCGCACCTCATTCACATTCAACGACGTCCTGACGGCACAACTCGTCACCGAGATCGGCGTCGCGCAGGAGATGGGCTACCACCCTGACGAACGTCGCCGAATCGCGATCCACGAGGCCGGCCACGCACTGACCGCCGTGCTCACTCGACGAGACGTCAAGGTGGCGTCGATCCTGCGGCGATCGTCCGCGCTCGGACTCGTCGCCCACGGCGACGCGGAGGAGCGCTTCCTCAAGACGCCGACCGATGCGAAGGATCTCATCTGCGTCGCGCTCGCTGGTCGAGCCGCCGAGATCCAGGAGTACGGCGAGGCGAGCTCAGGGATCAGCAGCGACCTCGCATACGCGTCCACGATCGCCACCCAACTGGTCGGCCAGCTGGGCAACGGCCCCGGCCTCCTCAGCCTCGAGTCGGCGGCGATGCCCACCGCGGCGAACCTCGTCGCCAAGGTCCTCGCCGATGAGCCCAGCCGCGCCGCCGCAGAGGAGATGATGTCCGAGGGCGAGCGACGTGCGGCCGACATGGTCGAGCGCTACCGCGACGCCCTGTACGAGATCGCCGATGCACTCTGCGAGAACGACGAGGTCGAAGGCGACCAGATCCGTTCGATCGTCGCGGAATACACCGACATCACGGAACGACGCGGCCCGGTGCGCATCAAGTCCTGACCCGGCCGATCGGTCACTCCTGCCGCAGCCGGGCGACGGCGGCCCGCCCGGCGTAGCCTTCGGCCGGTGACCGAGGTGGACGACGCACCGCGCACGGCGCGTTCGACCCCCGTGCCCGGCCTCCTGGTCGGCGTGCTCGCCGGCCTGCTGTCCGGTCTGTTCGGCGTCGGCGGCGGCATCGTCGTCGTCCCCGGCCTGATGGCACTCGCGCACATGGAGCGGCGACTCGCACACGGCACCTCGCTCGCCGCCACCCTGCCGATCGCCTTCGCGAGCGCCGTCACCTTCGCCGCATCCGACCAGGTCGACTGGCCGATCGTCGTGCCGCTCGCCGTCGGTGCGATCGCCGGCGCCGTGCTCGGCACCCATCTGCTCCAGATCATCCCCAAGCGGACGCTGGTCATCGTGTTCATCGTCACGATCCTCGCGACCGCCGTCCGGCTGGTGCTCGCCGACGAGACGGGCGGTCGCGAGGACCTGACCGTCATCTCATTCCTCGTGCTGGCCGGCATCGGCGTCCTCACCGGCACGGTCGCAGGGCTCCTC
>JBCBDK010000529.1:0-3074 GCA_038529675.1 Actinomycetota bacterium | reverse complement strand
CGACCCGACGGTCTCGACCTCGAGCTTCTTCGAGGCGAGTCGGCCGCGCATCGTCGGGTAGCGGGGCCAGGTGATGCCTTCCTTGACGCCGATCACCGCTGGCGTCGGGAGGCGGTAGACCTCGAGACCCGAGTCGGTCTCTCGACGCGCCTCGACGGTTGCACCATCGTCGACGATCTCGACACCCTTGATGCCGTTCACCATCGGCCGACCGAGCGCACGAGCGATCCGCACACCGACCTGGTACCCACCGGTATCGGCCGACTCGTTGCCGAACACGATCAGGTCGAACGGGCCGTCGGCGGCCTCGATGTCGCGGATCGCATCGGTCAGAGCCGACGCAGTGCGCTGCGGATCCCAGTCGTCGGCGTCGACCGCAACCAGGGTGCCCCTGTTCACGCCGATCGACGCGGCGTAGCGCACCTGCTCCTCCGCCTCGGCGAGACCGAGTGTGAGAACGTGCGACTCGCCCCGGTGGGCCTCGACGAGTTGCACCGCGAGTTCGACGCCGCACTCCTCGTGGGGCGACATCGTGAAGCCGAGGTTGGCGGCGTCGACGTGCTGGCCGTCATCGGTGACGTTGATCTTCGCGCCGGGTGCGGGAACCCGCTTGACGCAGACGAGGACTCTCATCGCTGTTTCGTTCTCTTCGTCATCTGATCACTCCGATCCGGTTCGGTGTCAGACACCCTTCAGCCTCGTGTTGTCGGGGTCGAAGGGCCCATCGGTGCCGACGACGGTGATCGGGTACAGCTCGTTCATGTACATCACCTGCAGCTTCGTGCCGGCGGCGGCCATCTCGCGAGGCAGGTAGCCCATCAGCACGACCTTGCCCACCGACGGGCCGTACCCCGCGGTCGTCACTCGCGACACACGGCCGTGGCTGTCGAAGATCGTGTTGCCGTCGAGATCACACAGCGGCTCGTTGCCGCCCTGCATCCAGCGCGTCCGACCCTGGGAGTCGGTCTGGTCGTCGACCGTCATCGTGCACATGAGCACCTCGGGGTCGCCCGCCTCCCGCGCTCGAACGTACGACCCCTTGCCGATGAAGTCGGCGGACTTCACCTTCGGGCGGGCGAGGCCGGCCTCGAGCGGGTTGTACTCGCTCTCGAGCTCGGCGCCCTGCAGTCGATAGCCCTTCTCGATCCGGCCCGACACCGCGTACACACCCATGCCGGTCGGGCGCAGGCCGAACTCATCGCCATTCGCCATGAGCGCGTCCCACACCGTTCCTGCTTCGGACCAGGACGTGTAGATCTCCCAGCCGGAGTCGCCCACGTACGAGATGCGGAACAGGGTCGCAGTCACGTCATCGTCGCCGCAGCGGAGGGTGACGTCGACGATCGAGCCATAGGGACTTCCCGCAAAGGAGAGATCGGCGTCGGTCAGCGTGGCGAGCAGCGCCGGGGCGTTCGGCCCCCAGAGGCCGATCGTCGCGATGTCGCGCGACAGATCGGTCACCGTGACCGAGCCGTCCTTGGGCATGTACCGCTTCACCCACGCCAGGTCGCGCGGCCCGTCGAACGCACCGGTCACCACACGCACCGTGTCCTCGGCGGTGCGGTGCATCGTGAGGTCGGAGTGGAAGCCTCCGTCTGGCGTGAGCCACGGCGTGTAGGTGGCGCGGCCGACCGGGCCGATCTTGTTGACGCTCAGGTAGTCGGCGAACTCGACGGCGCGAGGACCCGTCAGCTCGAAGATCTGGAAGGCCGACAGGTCGAAGATGCCGCAGTGCTCGCGCATGTTGAGGTGTTCGCCGACCGTGATCGGGCTCCACCACCGGTTGTCCCACTCCACGTCACGCTCGGCGACGCCGTACCGCTCGACGAGGTCCGCGTTCGACGTGAACCACTGCGGCCGCTCGAACACCCGCGCCTGGAAGAAGAACGCACCGAGCTTCTCCTCGCGCTCGAAGAACGGCGACACGACCAGTTCGCGTCGCGACGCCCACTGCTCGGCGGGGTGCACGATCCCGTACGTCTTGTTGAAGTGCTCCTCTGCGCGGGCCCAGATGTGGTCGTCGGGTCGCTCCTCGGGATAGAAGCGGGAGATGTCGGCGCCGTGGGCGTCGATAACGCGGGGGTAGCCGTAGGTCATCCACTCGGCCACGACCTGGGCCATGCCCGGCCCCTCCTTCACCCACACAGCGGCAGCCGACCAGAGGTTGCGGACCTCGGTGGTCTCACCCAGGCACGGCATCGCGTCGGGGGTGAGCGACAGGAGGCCGTTGATGGCGTACTTGATCTCGGCGTCGCCGAGCATGTCCATCAGCTCGATCGCCTCTTCCATCTGCTGGTCGAAGTCGTCGGGCGTGAACGGCATCTCGGTCGGGCTGAGCGCCGCTTCGTCGTTCGAAGGGATGTCGTCAGGATGATGCAGGATCGGACGGTGGGCGTAGCTGCCCACCTCCATCGACCCGGCGGACTGACGCTCGTAACAGAACGTGTCCATGTCGCGGACGATCGGGTAGCCGATCTCGTTGTTCGTCTCGGCGAGCACGTCGAGCGGGCCGACGTCCGCCATCTGGTGCACCGCCGGCACGAGCGGAATCGTGGCACCGGCCATGTTGGCGATCCGGTTTGACCACACGCCGCACGCGATCACCACGTACTCGGCTTCGATGCGGCCCTTGTCGGTGACGACGGCGGTGACCTTCTGCAGGCCGGTGCCGGGCTCGTCCTCGGTCTCGACGTCGAGCACCTCGGTGTTGGCGAACACCTGGAGGCCCGACGTCTGGACTGCTTCGTTGCGGAAGAGCGTGCCGGTGTCGAGCGAGTCGACGACGCTCACCGTCGGGCAGTGGAAGCCACCGAGGATGACCTCGTCGTTGATGAACGGCACCTTCTCCTTGACCTGCTCGGGGGTGAGCAGTTCGGCTTCGACACCCCACGCCTTCGCGCTCGTCATGCGGCGCTCGAGCTCGTCCATCCGCTCCTGGGTGCGGGCGACCTCGATGCCGCCGCAGTCGACGCTGCGCTCGACGTCGCGGTACTGGTTGGCCGACTGCACACCGAGGAGGGCCATCTCCTTGTTGTGGTCGACCGGGAAGATGAAGTTCGACGCGTGGCCGGTCG
>JBCBDK010000528.1:0-3076 GCA_038529675.1 Actinomycetota bacterium | reverse complement strand
GAACTGTGTTTCGGTCACGCCGCCGTCGGGGGCGGTGACCGCGACCTGGCGGCCTAGCAGGTCGTAGGTGTAGGACATGGTGGTGCCGTCGGGTTGCGTGACCGCGATGAGGCGACCGAACTCGTCGTAGGCATGCGTGGTGCGACGACCCAATGGGTCCTCCAACGCTGCAACCCGGCCGGCTTTGTCGAACTCGGTACGCGTCACGCCACCGTCGGGGGTGACGACCTCGGTCCGGTTCCCGTTCGCGTCATACGCATAGGTCGTCTCGCGACCCAACGCATCCCGCGTTGCCGTCACCCGACCCAGGGTGCCGTAGTCGGTCTCGGACACTCCCCCATCGTTGGCCTCGACGGCGATCAGCTCGCCGAGCGGGTTGTACGAATAGGTGGTGACGCGGCCTTCGGGATCGGTCGTCGACGACAACAACCCAGTCGTCGGGTCATAGGTGTTCGACGTGACCGCACCCACCGGATCCGTCGTCGACAACAACCGCCCATCCGCGTCATACACATAGACCGTCGTGCCACCGTCCGCGGCCGTCGAGGACAACAGCCGGCCCGCGTCATCGAAGGTCCGTGACGTCACATGGCCCAATGGTGTTGTGGACGACGTTTGGCGACCCACCGCGTCGTAGGTGTAGGTCCAGGTGTTGCCCAACCCGTTCGTCATCGACGTCATTCGCCGCTGACCGTCATACACGTAGCGGGTCGTCACGCCGTCAGCGTCGACCACCTGTGTGGCGAGGCCATCGTCGATCGTGAACGACGTCGTGTTGCCGAGCGCGTCGGTGACCGACGACGGAATCCGCTCGGTGCCCTCATAGGTCATCGTCGTGACCGCACCGGTCGGCTCGGTCACCGACACCACACGATTCAGCTCGTCATACACATAGCTGGTCGTGCCGCGGACCGGGTCGGTCACCGACGTCACGTTCCCGTTCTCGTCATACGTCGCAACCGGGCTGTACCCCAACCGGTCCGTCGACCCCGCCGGCAACCCATCCGCATTCCACTCGCTGAGCGCCACGTTCCCCGCCGGGTCCGTGATCGACACCAGACGCGCTTCCTCATCGAACGCGTACACCACCACATCGCCCGACTCGACATCGGTCACCGTCGTGGTCCGCATCTCGTCGTCGTAGGCGAACAACGTCACCTCGCCCGTCGCCAACTCCTGACGCACCACACGAGCGACATCGTCGTACGCAGTGACGTGCATGGTGACGCCCTCGGCGTCGGTCTCGGACACGAGCAGACCGAACTCGCCGTACTCGTACGACATCGAACCCGACGGATTCGACACCGAGCTGAGGAGCCCCTCGGTGTAGCCGAATTGTGTGCTTCGGCCGTCGCTCAAGGTCGCAGCGACCAGTCGACCACTCTCAGCGTCATAGCCGAAACTCAGACTCTGGCCGGTGCTGGCGTCCAGCGACTCGATACGTCCTGCAGAATCTCGCGAGACCGTGACCGCGGTGCCGTCCCAACTCCGTCGTTCGGCGATCTGACCCTCGTCGTCGAAGGTCCACGTCTCGCCGGAGAACCACGCCAGTTCGTATCCGCCGGCGGTCTCGACCAGGTCGGCCAACAACTCGTCCGGTCGGACCAGGTCGCCTGCGTCATCGGTCGTCCACGTGTAGCTGGCTCCATCCGCGTTGACGAACTCGGGGTGTTCGCCGCGTGTGTCGAGCGTGACCTCCCAGTTCGTCCGCCATCCTTCGCCCAACACCGACGCGCCAAGACGCTGGGAGTTGTAGTTCCGCGCGAACGACAACATTGGGGCGCCAGCAGGTGACGTCAGGTCGGTGACGTCGCTGACGAGCGCACCTGTTGCGGTGTTCACCGGGTCGGAGACGATCGGTCGCGACAACACCTGGGTCCAACCCTGCGACGGCACCAGCGCCGGGAACACGGACCGAATGCGTGGGACATCGATGAGATACAGGTCGGCGCCGTCGCGCACCAGCACGCGATTACCGTTCGCACTGATCGTGGTCGAGGAGTTCGCGCCATTGCCGATCGAGCGAACGCGGGACGTCAGCTCCGAGAAGCTCTCGGTGCGACTCGAGCGCCGGAAGACCTCCCACTCATCAGAGCCATTGGCCAGCGTCATCGTGATCGACACGGCGTTCGCCCGGTCATCGATGTCGATCGAATGAACGCGGTCCATCGGACGGAACGACACGCGCGTCATCGACGTGCCGCCCGGCTCGTCGTAGTCAAGATCTTCATCGCTGTCTCGGTCGTAGATGAAGACAGCGTGCGACGTGTTGTCCACGTCGTCGAGGCCGGTCGCATTCGACACGAACGCGATGAACCTGCCGGTCCGGGAAACGACCGGCAGGTACTGCTCGAGGTCACCGACCGCAGCCTCGGCGGGCAGACCGTCCGGAGTCTTGCTGACCCGGATCGGGGCTCCAGAACCATCAGCCGCCATGACGAAGATGTCGGGGTCGGCCCCGGGCTCGCCTGCCTCAAGACCGTCCGCATCGAAGTCGGACACGAACGCAACCCAGTCCCCGTTACCCGAGATGCTCGGGCTGTGGCTGTCGAAGCCGTCGTACAAGAACTCGGTTCCGCCGATCGAGTAGCCGTCGGTGAGCCAACGAACCGTGTTCGACTCCGGGAGATACAGGTAGATGTCCGACTCGAGATCGACCTCGACACCGTCGACGACTTCGATGTCATCGGCGCGCAGCTCGGAGCCCGTGGCCACGTCCACATCGATGACCGCCTCGTACACGATCGCTTCACCGAAGTCCGAGACGTCCATCCGCGGATCGGACGTGAAATCCATCCACGACTGATTCGCACGCTGGAACGAACCGGTGCCGGACGTCCGGACGAACAGGTCGTCCCACGGCGACACGTCGTCGCCTTCCGTGGCGACGCCCACGGTGTTGACGCGCCGGGCCGTCGCAACGTCGGCGAACAGGCTGCTCGCTCCGATCCCGGTCGTCGAGACCGATTGCCAGTCCAGAGACGAACCGATCACTTCATCGAATCGACGGACCTCCGTGCCATCGTCGATGAACAACGCAGACGCACCATCTCGCGTCATCGTCGCCGCGCTCACC
>JBCBDK010000527.1:0-3080 GCA_038529675.1 Actinomycetota bacterium | reverse complement strand
GACCCCGGCTCCTTCGTCATCGACCGGCACGGCGCGGTCGGCCGGCCGGTCGGTTCGTCACCGGAACGGTGTGATCAGCCCTCGAACGCCACGGCGGTCTCGGCACAGATGTTCGCCTGGAAGTCGTCGATCGTGCGCTCACCGTTCAGGACGGCGGTGATCGCACCGCCCATCACGCCGTCGTACTCCGGCCAGCTGCCGGTCCAAAGCGGACCCTCAGCGGTCGGCGAGTCGGCGAGGCCGTTGATGAAGGCCTGGTTGTTCTCCGGCGGCGTGAACGTGAGGAACGCGTCGATCGCTGCATCGCTCTGACGGCTCGGGATGTTCGCCCCGAGCTCGCTGATCGACGCCTGCGTGTCCGCGGTCGTCAGCGCCTGGACCAGTTCGAACGCCTCGGTCGGATGTTCGGTGTTGGCGTTGACGACGTAGGCGCCCCAGAACAGCCAGTTGCCCTGCGTGCCGCCCGGGCCGGTCGGCAGTTGCACGACGTCCCAGTTGAAGTCGGCGTCGGCGCGAGCCCCGGGTGTCGCCCAGCGACCGTTCATGAACATGCCGACGGTGCCGGCCTTCCACGGTGCCTCACCACCCTCGCCGTACGGGACTGCGATGTCCGAACCGAACACGGCCTGCATCTGGGTCAGACCGGCGATCGCCTCGGGCGTGTCGAGTGCACACGCGGTGCGGTCTTCGGTGAAGAAGCTGCCGCCGGCGGCGTTGATGAAGTAGCCGTACGGACCCCACCAGGCGTCCATCGCGAAGCCCTTGTTCTCGCCACCGAGCCCGGCGACGGCGGTGGCGACCTCGGCGAAGGCGTCCCAGTCCCACTCACCGGCGTCGGCGAGTGCACGTGGGTCGTCGGCGCCGGCCTCGGCGATGAGGTCGTTGTTCAGGTACAGCGCGAAGGTCGACACGTCGCGGGGCAGGCCCCACAGCTTGTCGCCGGGCGCGCCGGCCTCGGGGTCGTAGGTGAGGTGGAACATCGGCTCGGGGTAGAACTCCGACGTGTCGAAGCCAGCGGCCTCGGCCTCGCCGGCGAGATCGAGGATCAGACCGGCGCTCTGGAAGCGAGCGATGTCGGTGCCCGGGATCCAGAACACGTCCGGTGCCGTGCCGTTCGCGATCTCGGTCACCAGCTGGTCCTGGTAGTTGGCGCCGTCGGTGGTGCCGGGCTCGTAGCTGAGCGAGACGGCGTCGCCGTTGGCGGCGTCGATCTCGTCGCTGATCGTGCCGTAGACCTCGGCCTCGGCGTCGTTGTCGGGCCGGGTTCGCCAGCGCAGCTCGACGTCGCCGTCGGCGCCGTCGGAGTCGGCTGGCTCGTCGGCGGTGTCGTCACCCGTGTCGGTGTCGTCGCCGGCTTCATCAGCGGTGTCGTCAGCGGCGTCGTCGCTCGAATCGTCACCGTCGCTGCCGCAGGCGGCGGCGACGAACGACAGTGCGACCACAGCGGTCACGATGCGTCGTGTTCTGTTCACGATGTGTCTCCCTCTTTGTCGACGACGATGACGCCGTCGGTTGTCGACGACGATGACGTCGTCGGGCTCCCCCTCCCCGTGATCACGAGGAGATCCCCACTGCCCCCGAGCACGCATGGCGTGCCCGGCCCTGCTGCGAGTGGCCGTATCCTTCCCGGTCGGCGATGCCGTGTCAACGACACCCGGGTGACGCTCGCCGCCGACGTCCGACGGCCGATCGTGCTAGAGAGACGCGATGAGGTACACGCGACTCGGACGCACCGCCCTGCGGGTCAGCGAGCTGTGCCTGGGGACGATGAACTTCGGGCCGAACACACCTCGCGGCGAGTCGTTCACCATCCTCGACCATGCGACCGACCGCGGCGTGAACTTCGTCGACACCGCCGACCAGTACGGCGGATCAGCGGGTGTGGGCACGACGGAGACGATCATCGGCGACTGGCTGGCGCAGGGCGGCGGACGGCGCGACCGGATCGTGCTGGCCACCAAGGTCCACGAACCGATGTCGGACGATCCGAACGATCGCGGACTGTCCGCACGACACATCCGGCTCGCCTGCGATGCGAGCCTGCGGCGGCTCCGCACCGACCACATCGACCTCTACCAGATGCATCACATCGATCGCACCGCGCCGTGGGACGAGGTGTGGCAGGCGATGGAGACCCTGATCCAGCAGGGCAAGGTCACCTACGTCGGTTCCAGCAACTTCGCCGGCTGGCACATCGCCCAGGCGAACGAGATGGCTCACAGCCGTCACGGGCTGGGCCTCGTCTCGGAACAGGGCTTGTACAACCTCGCCGAACGCACCGCCGAGCTCGAGGTCATTCCCGCATGCGAGCACTACGGACTCGGCCTGCTGCCGTGGAGCCCGCTGTCGGGCGGCCTGCTCGCAGGCGCCATCGCCGGAGCCGACGGTGGTCGAAGAACGTCGGCGGCGGTTCGCGAGCGGGTGGACGCCCATCGCCCCGCCCTGCTTCGTTGGGAGGCGCTCTGCGATGAACTCGGCGAGACGCCCGCGACGGTGGGACTCGCATGGCTGATGCAACAACCGGCGGTGACGGCACCGATCGTGGGTCCGCGTACCCTCGACCAACTCGACGGTTCGTTCGCCGCGCTCGATGTCACGCTCGACGCCGACGTCCTCGCCCGAATCGACGAGATCTTCCCCGGCCCGGGTGCCGCTCCCGAGGCCTACGCCTGGTGATCGCCGGAGACGATCGACATGACGAACTTGAGACCGCAGACACCAGCACCCGATTTCGCCACGCTCGGTTGGCAGGATCTCGATCCCGACGCGCCCGAGATCGTCGACCGCCGCCGCCACCTCGAGGCGAACAACGGCCTGACCGGGCTCGAGATCCTCCAACCCGGCGAGGTCGAACGCGCCGTGCGGGTCTTCCGACGCGACGGGTTCGTCGTCGTGGCCGACGCGTTGAACGCCGACCAGACCGCCTTTCTCCGCAGCGGGGTCCGAGAGGTGGCTGCGGAGATCGTCACCGCCGACAACGACCAGCGAACCGGGAATCGTGGCTCCCACCGGTACTCGTTCGGCGGGTCGAGCGTCACGCGCAGCATGCTGCACCGGCCCGAGTGGCGCATGTTGATCGA
>JBCBDK010000526.1:0-3083 GCA_038529675.1 Actinomycetota bacterium | reverse complement strand
CCGTGAGGTGCAGTTGAAGATGGAGGAGAACGCGCTCGCGATCCTCACCCGCATCCTCGATGCCGGCGTCGAGGACGGCGCGCCTCGTGCGCTCGACCCGCGGGTCCATACCGGGGCAGGCATGCTCGTTCATCGAACCGTCGTCCCCCGCCGCTCGTGTGCCGTTCGCCACTCAGACATCCGCTTGCATTCTACTCCAGAACTGGACAGAGTGTTCACTCATGAACAGTCTGTCCACCTTGGATCGACCCGGCGGATCGGCCGCCACCGACGACGAGCGACGCTCGAACGACCGCGACGGCGAGGGTCCCGTCGACGGCTCCGTGTGGGCCCGCCTCGGCGGCTTCGCGTTCCGCAATCGGCGGGCCGTGCTCGCTGCGTGGCTCGTCGTCCTCGTATGTGTCATCGCCTCCGTGGGCGCCATCGGTGCGTCGAGTGAGTCGTCGTTCGAGAGCCCCGACTCCGACTCGCAGGCCGGCTTCGACCTGCTGAGCGACGAGTTCGGTGTGGGCGGGAGCTTCCTGTCCGGCTCGATCGTGTTCGAGGCGCCCTCGGGCGTCAACGACCAGGCGGTCGCCGACGCGATGTCCGGGCTGTTCGTCGACGTGCAGGCCATCGCTCCCGACGAGATCACCGTCACCAGCCCCTACAGCGACCTCGGAGCGCAGCAGGGTCTGATCTCGCCGGGGGAGGACATCGCCTACGCCACGATCGCGTTCGCGAACGACGTCGACGAGATCCGGGCGAGTGAGATCGGCAGCGACGTCGAAGCCCTCGTCGAAGGGATCGACGAGCAGATCGAGTCGGGGGAACTCCCCGCCGACCTCCGCGTCGAGATCGGCGGGCAGGCACTCGCCGAGTTCGAACCGCCGGAGTCGGAGCTGATCGGCCTCGCGTTCGCCGTCGTCATCCTGATTCTCGCGTTCGGCTCGGTCCTTGCGATGGGCCTGCCGATCGGTGTGGCGCTGTTCGGCGTCGGCATCGGCGTCGGCACGATCACACTCCTCACGAACGTGATGTCGATCCCCGACTTCGCCACGTCGCTCGGCGCGATGATCGGCCTCGGCGTCGGCATCGACTACGCCCTCTTCATCGTCACCCGCTACCGCGAGGGGACCAAGGTGGGCCTCACGCCCTATCGGGCGACGGTCACCGCGATCGACACCGCCGGTCGCGCCGTCGTCTTCGCCGGCGCGACCGTGGTCATCTCGCTGCTCGGCATGTACGTGATGGGCCTCGCGTTCATCAACGGCCTCGCCACCGGTGCCGCTGTCACGGTGGCGATCACGATGCTCGCCTCGATCACGCTGCTCCCGGCGCTGATCGGCTTCGCCCAGCACCGCGTCGAGATCACCCGCTGGCGTGGCCTGATCATGGCCGGCGGGCTGTCGCTCACGTTCCTCGCGATCGGGCTCGGTCTGCGCGCCGTCGCCCCGCTCGGCCTGCTCGTCATCGTCGGCACACTCATCGCCTCGTTCTTCGTCCCGAAGCTCCGAGAGGCGCTGCCGCCGCGAGCTGAGAAGCCGCTGCGCGAGACGTGGTCGTACCGGTGGAGCCGCTTCGTGCAGAAGTACCCGTGGCCGATGGCGATCGGCGTCACCGTGCTGCTCCTCGCACTGACCGTGCCCGTGCTCGGCCTGCGGCTCGGCTTCGGTGACGAGTCGACGTTCGCCGAGGACACCACCACGCGCCAGGCCTACGACCTGCTCGCCGACGGCTTCGGCGCCGGCAGCAACGGGCCGCTCGTCCTCGTGTCCGAGGTGGGCGATCCGGCCGATCTCGGCGCAGCGCAATCCCTCGTCGCCGCGCTGAACGACACGCCCGGTGTCGAGCGCGCACTCGGTCCGATCCCGTCCGAGTCGGGAGCGGCGATCCAGATGATCGTGATCCCCGAGACCGGTCCGCAGGAGGAAGCGACCTCCGACCTCGTCCGAACACTGCGCGACGACGTGATCCCCGACGCCACGGACGGCTCGAGCCTCGACGTGCTCGTCACCGGGTCGGTTGCGTCGAGCATCGACTTCTCCAACTACCTCAGCCAGCGCATCCCGTACTTCTTCGGCGCGGTGCTCACGCTGTCGTTCCTGCTGCTGATGATGGTGTTCCGTTCGGTCCTCGTGCCGCTGAAGGCCGTGATCATGAACCTGCTCTCGATCGGCGGCGCCTACGGACTCGTCGTCGCCGTGTTCCAATGGGGATGGGGGGTCGAGGTGTTCGGCACCGGCAACGGCCCGATCGAACCGTTCCTGCCGATGATGCTCTTCGCGATCGTGTTCGGCCTGTCGATGGACTACGAGGTGTTCCTGCTCTCGCGGGTGAAGGAGGAGTATGACAAGACCGGCGACGCGGTGAACTCGGTCGCCGACGGCCTCGCCGCCACCGCTCGGGTCATCACCGCGGCCGCGGCGATCATGGTCGTCGTGTTCGGCAGCTTCGTGCTCGAGGACGCGCGCGTCATCAAGATGTTCGGCCTCGGACTCGCCGCCGCCGTCTTCCTCGACGCGACCCTGGTCCGCATGCTGCTCGTTCCCGCGACGATGGAGTTACTGGGCGAGCGGAACTGGTGGCTGCCCAGGTGGCTCGACCGGATCCTGCCGACCCTCAACGTCGAAGGCGACGCCCACGCGATCGAGGAGGCCGGCGACTCGGGCGAGGTCGACGAGCCGGACGATGCGACCAGCGCCGACCGGGTGCCGGTCAGCCCCTGAGTTCGCGGCGCCACACGAGGCGCAGGCCAGACCACACCTCGCTGATGGCGCAGACCTTGTTGTCGACCAACCCGAGTGGCAGTGCGACCTCGCGCACGACGTCCTCGGTCATGTCGGTCGGCAACCTCGCCGCTCGCTTCGGCCATGCGATCCAGAGGCCGCCGGCGGGGAAGATCGTGCGGCCGGCCACCTCGATGCGCCGTTCGAACTCGGATCGCTTCGTCGTGAAGAACACCACGACGTCGGCGCGGCCGCGCAGGCTCGTGCGGATCGTCACGTCGTCGGGCATCGGATCGAGCAGCGAGCGGAAGTCGTCGGGCTCGCCGATGGCCGTGAGGATCGACGGCGACGCCAGCACCTTGCGATCTCGGCTGC
>JBCBDK010000525.1:0-3091 GCA_038529675.1 Actinomycetota bacterium | reverse complement strand
CCTGCGGGTCTGTACCGCGAAGCCGGCTACGTCGCCCTGTCTCGAGCGCGCAACTCCGCTCGGCTCTACGCCACCACCCGAGACGCCGCCACGATCGGCGAACGACCCCACACGATCGGCATCCCGAACCTCACCGAGAACGTGGACGACCCACAGAGCGACCTGACCCGAGCGATCGCCGCCAGCCGTGGCAAGCGGTTCGTCACCAGCGAGCACCCCGACCTCGCCCGGATTGCCGACCTCGCGTGCGACCGCGACCTCGCCGACCTGACGAGCCGGCTGCGGCACATCCGCACCGTCATCCACGAACTCCGTGGAGGCGGGATCGACGACCCGACCACTGCAGCCGACGAGTTGCGGCTGGCCGTCGAGCATCGACAGCGGATGCACGTCGGCGGCAGGGTCAACGCCCGAGACTGGGACAACGTCGGCACGATCGAGCACATCAACGACAACGCCGGCCAGGCCACCGTTCGTTTCGTCAGCGAGACCGGCCAAGAGACCAGTCGCCAGTTGCCGTGGCACCTCCTGAAGCCCATCGACGACCCCGAACCCGCACCGCTCAACCCCGAAGCCGGGGAGTACCTCACCTCGGTCGCCCGCGAGATCGACGAGCGCACCGAACGTTGGCGTCAAGCTCTGAACCAGCGCGGGATCGGCCTCGACGAACACGACCTGACCCGAGCCGCCGTTGCACACCGCGAGGAGCAACTCGCCCGATCTCTGCGAGCGACCCCACCAACGTGGCTGACGTGGTGGGCGGGTGAGCGGCCAACCGACCCGAACGCCGCCGTCGTCTACGACGACCACATCGCCGAACTCGCCCGGTGGCGAGACCTCCATCGACTCTCCGACGACACCCCTGGATTCGGCCCACCGCCCGACGACCCAGTGTTGCTCGACGACTGGCGTGCTCGCATCGACCGGAACCTCACCACCCGCCAGTTCCTGCTCGACGCGTCACCGGCGCGGCAGGTGATCGAGTCGATCGACCCGGCAAGCGCACGGGCCCGACTCGACGAACTCCACGCCCTCCGCCAGTCCGCCCCACCGGACCAACGACTGATCGTCGACCAACTCCTCGACACCGACAGCGACGACCTCACCGACGTTGTCGAAGCGCTTCGTACCGCCGCCGAGCAGCAACTGACCCGGCGCGACTGGATCCTCGAACACTGGCCACACATCGTCGAACACCACGAACTCACGACGCTGCTCGCAGAACGGGATCCGCTCGCCCACTGGCCGCTCGCGCCGTCACGCGACGTCATCGAACTCCTCGACCAGATCGCTCGTCGGACCGCCAGTGACGACCCCGAACCCACACCACTCCCCGAACTTGATCGACTGTCGGCCTCGGACGAACGCCAGGCGGAGATCGAACGCATCCAGACCGAACGAGCAGACCTCGGCCGAGCCCTTGAGGCACTGGCCGCCGAGCCGCGGCCCGACGACGCGTCGGCACGACTCGATCAGGACCACCGCATCCGTCTCGCCGAACGGAGCCGCAACCTCGACGTCGAACTCCGTCGCCTGCGAGCGAAGCTCACGCTGACTCGATGGCGACCGCCCAGCGATCCGGAAGTCGCAGCACGCATCCGGCGACGAATCGACCATCTCGTCCACGAAGCCGCCCGACGACAAGACACTTGGATCGTCGAGATGGCGAACGCGGCGCTCGCTGGCAGCGAGCGACCCGAGTCCGACGAGATCGTCGACGCGGCGCGACGGCAAGCGGCGATCTCGGAGCGACGACCGCGTTGCGCCGATCGGGCTGTGGACCTGGCCATCGGGTAGCGAAGCACCGGCATGAGATCGGAACGCCTCATCGCTCGACGCGGAGCATGGAGCTGGCAACGGGCTCGACTATAGGACGGCACGCCGTGCGCCCGTTGCCGGATGTCGAGCGGTAGGTCTCAGCGTTCAGGCGTTGGCGATTCGTGTGAACGCTGCGACCGGCTGTTGCTCGGTGCTGGCTGCGTCGACGAGGCGTTGGATCGTGGTTCGTGTGCGGTCTCGGGCTCCGTTCGAATCGCCGTGGGCGGCGGCTACTCGGCGCATGTCGACTCGGATGTAGCCGGCCTCGGTCCCGAGCTTGAGTCCGGGAACGGTGTTGTTCTGGATGTAGTCCTCGGGTCGGGTGTCGAGCCAGCGGATGAGGGCGAGCACGCCGTCGGCTTCGGCGTCGTCGGCCGTTGCGAATCGTCGGATCGTGGAAGGCGACACTCCGACTTGTCGGGAGAGGGCGGACCAGCTGAGCCGTTTGCGTTGGCGTGTTCGATCGACCTCGGCGTAGAGAAGCTGGAGATCGAAACATGGCGCCGGCATTGTCAGCGCGGCGACCCGGTGTTGCGATCGCGACGTTGGATCAGCTGTGCTCGGATCTGGTCGACGGTTGGGCAGCCCGCAGGACCGTCGGCGGTGGCATACAACCTGCAAGTCAGGCCGACCTCGGCGTCGCCGGCGCTAAACAGGTCGTGGCCGTCGGCGAGCAGGCTCGGCGATCCGTGGAACCCGACCCGCTTGGCTGCCTCTGGCGTGTCGACGATCTCGAGTTGGATGTCGAGGTCGAACTCGTCGCGCAGCGCCTCGAGACGTTGTGCTGCGAGACGCCAACTCGGGCAGTCGTCGAAGTAGCGCAGCTGCACCCTCACGGAGCACACGCTACGACAACTACGATTCGGTCATGTCGGACCTCGACGACGACCGTGTGCAACCTGCGCTTCACGCGATGCTCGCAGACGATGTCGAGGCGCTGCGATCGACGATCGATGCGGACCCCGAGATCGCGTTGAAGCCGTGGAACGGCAACACGTTGCTCGAATGGACGACCCAGCCGCCACACCACATCAATCCTGCGATCGTCACGACGCTGATCGATGCGGGATCACCCGTTGATCGGGCGCTCAACCTGGCGGGCTGCTGGAACCTCGCCGAGCTGTGCACCCAACTCCTCGATGCCGGCGCGAACCCGGAGAACAGAGCCGATGCCGACATCACGCCACTCGAATCCGCGGCGCTGCACGGCGCCACGAGATCGGCCGACGTCCTCGTCACTCACGGACTCCACCGCCACTCGTTATGGCTCGCC
>JBCBDK010000524.1:0-3102 GCA_038529675.1 Actinomycetota bacterium | reverse complement strand
ATCCCCGGTGGCTTCGGCTACCGCGGCGTCGAGGGAAAGATCGCGGCCGCCAAATTCGCCCGCGAAGCGGGGCTGCCCTGCCTCGGGATCTGCCTCGGGCTCCAGGCGATGGTGATCGACTACGCACGTCACGTCGCCAACCTCGACCAGGCGAACTCGACCGAGTTCGACCCGTCGACCAAGCACCCGGTCATCGATCTCATGCTCGAGCAACGTGGGATCGAGGACAAGGGTGGCACGATGCGCCTCGGTGCGTACTACGCCGAGCTGGCCGAGGGATCGCAGGTCGAGCAGGCGTACGGCGAGCGGGTCGTCTCCGAGCGGCATCGCCATCGCTACGAGTTCAACGATCGGTATCGGGCCGAGCTCGAAGAGGCCGGACTCTGGTGCTCGGGCACCTCACCCGACAAGAAGCTCGTCGAGTTCATCGAGCTGCCCGGCCACCCGTACTGGGTCGCGACACAGGCCCATCCCGAGTTCAAATCGCGTCCGGACCGACCGCATCCGCTGTTCCGCGAGCTGATCGGCGCCGCTCTCGAGAAGCAGGGGCGCACGGTCGAGGCCGACGCGCCGGTGCCGGCGAGCACGTGACCGGCTTCCGCCACGTCGACGAGCAGCTGGTCCACCAGGGCTACGTCTGGCACCTCGCAACCGCTGAGTTCGAAGCGCCCGACGGTCGACGGTTCTCGCGCGACATCGTGCGATCGCCCGGCGCGGTCGGCGTCGTGCCGCTCGTCTTCGACGCTGAGGGCAATCCGTCGGTCGTCCTGGTCAGCCAGTACCGGCCGCCGTACGACGAGATCGTGATCGAGATCCCCGCCGGGATGCGCGACATCGAGGGGGAAGACCCGGCCGAGGTGGCACGTCGTGAGCTGATCGAGGAGGCTGGACTCGCTGCGGGCGAGGTCGAGGAGATCGGCGCGATCTACCCGAGTCCGGGGATGACCAACTCGGTCACGTCGATCTTTCTCGCCACCGAGTGCACGCCGACCGACCCCGACCGCCACGGGCCGGAGGAGGACTTCATGGAGGTCATCCACGTCCCGCTCGACGAGGCGGTCGTGATGGTGCTCGACGGACGCATCAAGGACGCGAAGACCGTCACCGGGCTTCTCCTGACCGAACGCCGCCTCCGAGTCGCGGACGGAACCTGACCGGCGGCCGGTACCGCCGACACGAGTCACCACGGATCATGGCCGCCGCCGAACTCCCGATCGAGGCCGAGGAGTTCCTCGCCTGGATGCTCGCCGAGAAGGGACGCTCTGCGAACACCTTGGCTGCGTACCGTCGCGACCTGCATGGCTACTCGACCTGGTTGGCCGAGCACGGCGCCGACCTGCTCGATGTCGACCGTTCGACGATCGTCACGTTCGTCAACGAGCGCCGCGATTCCGGCGCCGCGGCGTCGTCGGTCGCACGCCAGCTCGCAGCGATCCGCATGCTTCATCGGTTCCTTGCGGTCGAGGGGCACCGGACCGACGACCCCTCAGCGGACGTGGAGGGCGTGAAGGTTCCGGCGGGGATCCCGAAACCGTTGACCGAGCTGCAGGTGACGAGCCTGCTCGACGCCGTCGTCGGCAACGACCCGATCCACCACCGTGATCGCGCGCTGCTCGAACTGCTCTACGCAACGGGCGCGCGGATCTCGGAGGCGTGTGGGCTCGCCGTCGGCGACCTCGACCTCGACGCGCGGCTGGTCCGCCTCCACGGCAAGGGCTCGAAGGAGCGGATCGTCCCGTTCGGCACGGCTGCGGCCGGAGCGCTCGACGATTGGTTCTCGCCACGTGGTCGCGTGCGCTTCGCCCCGGTCCGGTGGCAACGTCGCGGCGACGCCGAGGCGGTGTTCCTCAACCTGCGGGGGAGCCGGCTCACCCGTCAGGCAGCATGGTTGGTGGTGAAGAAGTACGGACGTCTCGCCGGGATCGCCGACGATCTCTCGCCGCACATCCTTCGGCACTCGTGCGCGACGCATCTGCTCGATCACGGCGCCGACCTCCGTGTCGTCCAGGAGATGCTCGGTCACGCATCGATCTCGACGACGCAGGTGTACACCAGGGTGAGCCAGGAGCGGCTGTTCGACGTGTACCGATCGGCCCATCCTCGGGCCACCCTGGAACGGGTGGGTTGATGGCCAAGCCGTACAAGATCCTCACCGAGCCGTTGCACCTGGTGGTCCGGTTCTTCCGGTCGTTGCCGCCGACGCCGCCGTCCGTCGCCGACGAGAACTGGGCGCAGGACCGGTTGCTCCCCGGCGAACGGGAGCTGTGGATCCGGATGACGAATCAGGATCGGCGTCACTCGGTCGCGGTCGCTCGGCGCTTCATCGGGACCCGGCCCGACGCGACGCCGGCCGAGGTGTCGGGTGCACTGCTGCACGACGTCGGCAAGATCGAGTGCGGCCTCGGCACGCTGGGGCGCGTCGCCGCCACGGTCGTCGGTGCCCGGTTCTCCGAGCGCTTCCGTGTGTACCAGGATCACGAGGCGGTCGGGGCCCGACTCGCCGCGGCGGTCGGCTCCGACCCGGCGACGGTCGAGCTGATCGATGAACGTGGCCCTGCGTTCGACGATCTGGAGCGATCGGACTACTGATCGCGCTCGATCGATGAGTTGCGAGCTGCGACGATGGACTCGGTGACCACGATCGATCTCAACGCCGATCTCGGCGAAGGCATGGGCGACGACGACGCGATGCTCGACATCGTGTCGAGCGCGAACGTCGCCTGCGGCGCCCATGCGGGCGACGTCGAGACGATGTACCGCACGCTCGCTGCAGCGGCTGAACGCGGCGTCGTGGTCGGAGCGCATCCCGGCTATCCGGATCGCGAGGGGTTCGGACGCCGCGTCATCCCCATGGCACCGGACGAGGTCGGCCGGATGGTGGTCGCCCAGGTGGGAGCTCTGCGTGCCGTCGCCACCCACGTCCCGATCGACGTCGGCTACGTCAAGCCCCACGGTGCGCTCGCCAACCTCGCCGGTCGCGATCGCAGCATCGCCGAGGCAATAGCGTCCGCAGTCGCCCGCTACGACCCGGAACTCCCCCTGCTCGCGATCTCGGAGAACACGCTGACACCGGAGCGCCGTGCCGCATGTTCGAGCTCGGTC
>JBCBDK010000523.1:0-3113 GCA_038529675.1 Actinomycetota bacterium | reverse complement strand
CGATGGCTGGGAGGTCTATCTCCACGGCGGACGCACCCCGACGGGGATCGATGCGATCGCGTGGGCGAAGCGCGCGGTCGAGCTCGGTGCCGGAGAGTTGCTGGTGACATCGATGGACCGTGACGGCACCCGTGAGGGCTTCGACCTCGAGCTCACGAAGACCATCGCCGCGGCCGTCCCGGTCCCGATCATCGCCAGCGGCGGTGTCGGAACCCTCGATCACCTGGTGCACGGCGTGGTCGACGGCGGCGCCGACGCCGTGCTCGCCGCCTCGATCTTCCACTTCGGTGAGCACACCGTCGCCGAGGCCAAGTCGGTCATGACCGACGCCGGCATCACCGTCCGCCCCGCCTGAGTTGGATTCCTGCTCGGGGACGGAATCCAACTTCCTCGCGCCGAGTTGGATTCCTGCTCGGGGACAGAATCCGATTACCGGGGAGTAACTTCGGGTGGATGAGCGACACCGGGCCACTGAGGATCGAGCGAGCGGGGGCGGTCATGGTGCTGCACCTCGACGACGGCAAGGCGAACGCGCTCTCGTTCGACCTGATCGACCAGATCTCGGGCGCACTCGACGAGGCCGAGCGGGACGACCAGGTGCGTGCGGTCGTGATCCACGGTCGAGCGGGCCGCTTCTCGGGCGGGTTCGACCTCGGGGTCATGGGCGGGAACGACTTCGAGCGGATCATCGACTTGGTTGCGAACGGCGGTGCGCTCGTCCGTCGCCTCTACGGCTCGTCGGTTCCGGTCGTGGCGGCGTGCACCGGGCACGCGCTCGCCGCCGGCGCGCTCATCCTGCTCGGCTGCGACGTACGCGTCGGCGCGGACATCGACGCCAAGATCGGTCTGAACGAGGTGGCGATCAAGATGGTCCTGCCGGACTGGGCGTTCACGATCGCCGAGGCGAGGCTCAGCAAGCGCCACATGCAGCGTGCGGTGGTCAACGCCCGGATCACGACACCGGCGGATGCGGTCGACGTCGGCTTCCTCGACGAGGTCGTCGCGGCTGACGGCGTCCTCGCACGTGCGGTCGACGTCGCGACCGAGTTGGCCGCCACGCTCGACCCGTCGGCCTACGAGAGGACCGTCGCGACGTTCCGCGCCGGCACCCTCGCCACGATGGACGCGCAGATCGCGGCCGACCGCGCCACGATCGCCTGATTCGGTGATGCGAACGAGCGACGGCTGGGTACGGTCGATCGCATGGCTTCCGCAACCTCCACCCCTGCCGTCAACTCGAACATGGAGTACCGCCGCCTGGGCAACACCGGGCTGCGGGTGAGCATCCTGAGCTTCGGCTCGTGGGTCACCTTCGACACGCAACTCGATGACACGCTGGCGCGCGACTGCATCGCCGCTGCGGGTGAGGCCGGCTGCAACTTCTTCGACAACGCCGAGGCCTACGCCGGTGGCAAGAGCGAGGAGATCATGGGCCGCGCGCTGCGTGATCTCGGCTGGCCCCGTTGGTCGTACGTGCTGACCACCAAGATCTTCTGGGGTATCCACGGCGAGGTCCCGAACATGAAGAACACGTTGAACCGCAAGTACCTCATGCAGGCGATCGACGGATCGCTCGAGCGCCTCGATCACGACTTCGTCGACGTCGTCTATTGCCACCGCGCCGATCCGGACACGCCGCTCGAGGAGACCGTCCGTGCGATGAGCGACGTCGTCTCGTCGGGCAAGGCGCTGTACTGGGGGACGAGCGAGTGGACCGCCGACGAAATTCGCGCCGCCGTCGAGATCGCCGACAAGCGCAACCTTCACGCACCCGTCACCGAACAGAGTCAGTACAACCTGCTCGAGCGCGACAAGGTGGAGACCGAGTACGCACGCCTCTGGGACGACTACCGATACGGCAACACGATCTGGTCGCCGCTCAAGTCGGGACTGCTGACCGGCAAGTACCAGGACGGCATCCCGTCCGACTCCCGTGGCGCGCTGCCCGGCTACGAGTGGCTCGCCGACATGCTGAAGGATCCCCGCGAGCTCGAGAAGGTCGGCAACCTCCTGCCGATCGCGGAGCGACTGGGTTGCACTCCTGCGCAGCTTGCGATCGCATGGGCGTCGAAGCACCCGATGGTGTCGTCGGTGATCACCGGCGCGTCGAAGGTCGAGCAGGTCCGTCAGAACTTCGGTGCACTCGACGTGATCCCGAAGCTGACCGACGACGTCATGGCCGAGATCGACGCCGCCGTCGCCTGATCCCCTCCTCGACGTGTGAGTTGTCGGAACCCGTTTCGTGGCCGACAGCTCAGACGTCGGGAAGGCCGGTGAGCCAGGTGACCGTCCGTTCGGCGACGTGGGCCACCCGGCCGGTGAGGAAGTGGTCGGCCATCTCGACCGCCTCGACGCCGACCTCGCTGCCATCAGCGCGCCACGCTTCGACGACCGGCATCGCATCGGCCGGCCGCGTGAACTGGTCGTGGGCCGGAACCAGGACCAGCATCGGCGCCACTGGCGTGACGTCGAGTGGCATCACCGTCAATGGGGGAGCGATGAGCACGGACGCGGCGACACGCGGATCCCCGAGCCCGAGCGCCACCATCGCCCCGAACGAGTAGCCGACGACGGCGAGTGCGGCGTCGGGCCACCGCGCCGCCAGCACGTCCAGCGCGGCGACAGCGTCCTGGCGCTCGGCGACACCACCCCCGAAGATCGCTCTGAAGTCGAATCGCAACGCGCCCACACCAACGTCCGCGAGGCCACGCCAGCACGCCTCGACGACCGAGTTGAAGCGGTCCCCGCCGTACTGGGGATGCGGATGACAGACGATCGCCGCACGCGAGGGAGGGCCATCGGTCGGGCTCGCCAGATCACCCGTGATCGTCACGCCGTCGGCGGTCGTGAACGTCACCCTCTCTGCGTCCCAAGCAACCGCTCGCTCCACGGACCCGACGGTACCCTTCGACCCCATGGCGGTCGCTGACGACAAGCTCCCGATCAAGATGCTGAACGACCGCGTACTGGTCCGCATCAGCGACGAAGGGGAGCGGAAGTCGTCTGGCGGCATCCTGATCCCGGCGACGGCGCAGATGAACAAGCGTCTCGTGTGGGCCACGCTCGCGGAGCATGATGTAGTCCTCGCCCTGGACTTCGACCTCGTAGCGGTC
>JBCBDK010000522.1:0-3117 GCA_038529675.1 Actinomycetota bacterium | reverse complement strand
TCGTCGGGTACACCGGCACCGTGACCGCTGCTGCCGACAGGATCGCCAGATCTGCCATGTGCCACTCGGGCCGGTTCGCCGACAGCAGCCCGACGCGGTCGCCAGGCTCGAGACCGAGGCCGATCAGACCTGCGGCCGTCTCGTCCACCGCGGCGCCGTAGTCCGCCCAGGTGACCTCGCTCCACTCGTCGCCGTCGCGATACCGGAGCGCGGTTCGCGCCGGTCGCTGCTCCACACGGGCTCGGAACCGCTCGAGCACGCCGGTCGCCGCGTCCAGCAGTTGAACCTTCCCCGCGACCTCGACCGACGACATGTGCAGACCTCCAGCCTCATGGTACGACGCCGTCGGCGGGGCGTCGTAGGGTCATTGGCCCTGCAACAGCAGCCGGCGCTTCACCGGTCGGTGAGATCAGGCGCGCGGCGGAACCGGCGCGGCCATCGAACGGAGAGCGGCACGTCAGAGCGTGCGGTAGGCGAGCTGCAAGCCACTCGTCGACCGTTCGGTCCGGATCTCGGTCACGTCGCCGCGCATCATCGCTCGGTCGTGCAGGAAGGGTGTGCCGTCAGCCGTGCGGGATGTGCGTCGTGACTCGAGCACCGGCAGGCCGGGCTCGAGCTCGAGGATGGCGGCATCGGCAGTGCTGAGTCCGACGGAACGGATCGTCTCGGACGCGCTGTCGACGGTGAGTCCGCACGAGGTCGCCAGTGCGTCGTACAGCGACACGGAGGAGAAGTCCTCCCCTGCGATCTTCGACCACAGCGCAGCCGTGAGAAAGCTCCGTTGCAGCACCACCGGTTCTGTTGCGATCGAGCGGCGTCGCACCAACTCGACGATCGCGGCGGCGTCGACGTCGAGTGCGGCACGAGCGGCGGTGTCGTCGACCGGATCGGGATCGAAACCGACCCCCACGAGGCTGGTCTCGACGTGGATGCCCTGGTCGCGCATCTCTTGGCTGAAGCTCCGGAGATGGTCGAGGTCGTAACGCACCTGCGCTGGCTCGGTGACGAACGTGCCCCTGCCCTTCGATGCCCGTACGAGACCGTCCGACTCGAGTTGCGACAGTGCGTGACGAAGCGTCATCAACGTCACGCCGTACTCCTCGGCGAGCGAGTGCTGCGCCGGGAGTCGTTCGCCCGGACCGAACTCGGCGGCGGCGATCCGAGCGCGCAGGTCGTTGGAGATCGAGACATACTTCGGGACCTCGACGGACGCCACGCCGGGAATCTAGACCCGCTGCCACGTGGTCATGCGTTGTCGGGTCATGTGACGCCGAGCGCGTTGTTCCGTTCGCCCGACGGCGACCGGTCACCGGTCCGCGTCGACGGTGATCACGATCAGATCGGTCGGACGCCGCCGCTCGATGTCGAGCAACGGCGTGACCTCGAGCCTGGAGCCGACGACCTGCACCAGGGTCGTCCGGTGGCCGCCATCCTCTCTGACGTGGATGATTCCCTTGGCCCGAGCGATCGTTCGCCCGGCGAATCTGCTCGGCAGGTCGGCCACGAGCGAGTCCAGCTCGCCGCGGGTCAGCGGACCGTCGATCGCGACCGAGTGCGTCTGGTGCAGGTCGAACAGCGTCGGGCCGGGAACACCGCTCGCATCGCGGTCGCGGTGGCCGCCGAGTGCGATGAATCGACCGAGGGCACCGGGTTCGCGTCGGCCGATTCCCCCGTCGACGATCGGCGTGTCGGGCGCGAGCTCCCGGAGCCGTGACCGGGCGGCGGCGACGCTCGACGCGGCGGCGAGATCGGTCTTGGTGAGCACGAGCAAGTCAGCCGCGTCGATCTGCGCCTCCAGGTGACGTCGAACCCACGTCGGCATGTCGCTGTCGAGCAACTGGTCGACGGCAACGACGATCACCACCCCATCCAGCAGAAATCCGGCCGACCGGCCCCACGGGACGACGTTGCCGGGCTCGGCGATGCCCGACAGCTCGATGACGAGATGGTCGGGCGGCTCCGGGCGTGCGCGGATCGAGTCGAGCGCGGCACCCATGTCGTCGACCGACGTACAGCACACGCATCCGTCGGTGAGTTCGATCGAGTCGCCGTCACAGCCCTTGATCAGTGCTGCGTCGATGTTGATCGAGCCGGCATCGTTCACCACGACGGCAATCGGCCGATCGGCGACCGCAAGCACTTCGTTGATGGCCGTCGTCTTGCCCGCGCCGAGGTAGCCGCCGACGAACGTGATCGGCACGCGCTGCCCGTCCCATGGCAAGAACTCTGGCTCCTGGTACGACACGCCGACCTTCAGTCTCGCCGGTGCGGACTCACGGGCACGCTGCGCACGTTCCGAGCAGATCGAGTCGTCGCAGATCCATCCGGAAGCGAGTCGATCGGCCGATGCGTGCGAGCGCCCCGCGGAGGGCGGACTCGGCGTCCGCCGCCAGCTCGAAGTCGCCGACGACCCCGCAGTTGCCGCAGATCAGGTGGTGGTGCGGATGATGCGTGAGCGCCTCGGCAAGCTCGAAGCGAACGCGATCGTCGTGAGCGACGACTCGGGTGACGGCCCCCACCTCCTCGAGCACTGCCAGATTGCGGTAGACGCTGGACTGCGCGAGTTGCACGTCGAGATCGACCAGTTCGGAAATCGTCGCCGGCCCGTCGGCGCTGACGAGCGCAGCGACCACAGGGCGCCTGCCCGAGGTGTGTCGGCGTCCAGCCCCGGCGAGCCGACGGACCACGCCGTCGTGCAACTCATCGACGTCCACCGACATCACCACCTCCCGCACCACGACCCATCGGCGGCGCGTCGGCTCCCGGTCGCCCACAGGACACGGGTCGACGGGTGGCGGTCGCCGCGAGGCTCACGCCGACAGCATACGCCCTCGATCGAGATCGATTCTCGATACTCGCACGACACGAAGCGCGCGAGCTCAGATCGGCACGCAGACCGAGTTGCGGCTGGCCGACGGTTCGATCGAGGCGATCGCGAGGGACCACGCACCACATCCAGACCCGGCCGTCGTCGGTGCGAGCGGGTCAGAGCACGCCGGCGAGCCACTCGCGGGCGTCGATCATCATCTCGATCGTCTGGCTGTGCGCCATGTCGTAGGCATGATGTCGGAGGTTCCACCCACCGTCGTCGAGCGCCTCGATCACGGCCTTAGGCTG
>JBCBDK010000521.1:0-3121 GCA_038529675.1 Actinomycetota bacterium | reverse complement strand
CGACCGGCTTGCCGAACGCCTCGCGCGTCAGGCCGCGCTTGACCATCATCTCCAGCGCCTTCTCGGCCTGGCCGATCGAGCGCATGCAGTGGTGGATGCGGCCGGGGCCGAGGCGGACCTGGCTGATCTCGAAGCCGCGGCCCTCACCGAGCAGCACGTTGTCGTACGGGACTCGCACGTCGTTGAACCGCAGGTGCATGTGGCCGTGCGGGGCATCGTCGTTGCCGAACACGTGGCACGCACCGACGATCTCGACGCCGGGGTGATCCATCGGGACGAGGATCTGGCTCTGCTGCTTGTGCGGCGGCCCGTCGGGATCGGTTTTGACCATGACGATCATGATCTTGCAGCGCGGGTCACCGGCGCCCGAGATGTAGTGCTTCTCGCCGTTGATGATCCACTCGTCGCCGTCGCGCACCGCACGGCACGACACGTTCTTCGCATCGGACGACGCGACGTCGGGCTCGGTCATCGCGTAGGCGGAGCGGATCTCGCCGGCGAGGAGCGGTTCGAGCCACTGCTTCTTCTGGGCCTCGGTGCCGACGCGCTCGAGCACCTCCATGTTGCCGGTGTCGGGCGCCGAGCAGTTCATCGACTCCGACGCAAGCGGGTTCTTGCCGAGTTCGATCGCGATGTAGGCGTAGTCGAGGTTGGAGAGGCCCTCGCCGGTCTCCGCGTTGGGGAGGAAGAAGTTCCAGAGGCCGACTTCCTTGGCCCGGATCTTCACCTTCTCGAGCGCTTCGAGCTGCCCCGGCGCGTACGACCAGCGGTCCGCCCGACCGTCACCGAGGGCGAAGTACTCCTTCGACATCGGCTCGACCTCGTCGCGGATGAACTGCTTCACGTGGTCGAAGAGCGGGCGGACCCCCTCCGACATCCGCAGGTCCCACATGTCGGGCGTGGACGGCAATCCGGTCATGTCGATGTGTCAACTCCTGGCTCGGTCCACGCCGGAGAGTGGCGGGACGGGTCGTCCTGCCGAAACTAGTTTCCGGTTGCGACCGGAGCACCATCGACCGCGCGGCGACACCAGAGTTCGCTCGGCGGGCCGGGCGGCTGCGAGTCGGCGGTCAGCGGCGGGGTCGGCCGTGGCAGGCGAGCGGGTCGGTCGAGAACCCGGAACCGTCGGTCAGGTTGACCGTCGGCGCCATGATGACGTCGCTGCGGATGTTGACCGAGTCGAGGTTGGCGATCGCCACGAGGGCGACGCCGTCGTTCGCCAGCGTCGTGAACGTCGCACTGAAGTTGACGTCGGTCGCGGCGTCGGGGCCATAGGCGTCGGAGCCGACGCCGTCGATGTGTCGCCGATCGAACAGCCACTGGACTGCGTCGCCGGAGAACCCGGCGTTCTCGAACTCGAACAGATCGTCGGTGTTGGCCGCGATGTCGACCGGGTTGCCGTCCTTGTCGACCGACGGCTCGGTTGCGTACGCATCGCCGTCGCCGCCGAGTCCGAAGAACTCCTCCGCCCCGGTCTGCAGGATGACGAGCGAGCCGCGCTTGATGCGTCCGTGCTCGCGTTCGTAGTCACGGATGAAGTCGACGGTGACGAAGTTGTCCTCGAAGGTCTCGCCGCGCACGTCGATCTTGTAGGCGGGCCACACGAACTCCTCGGCCGCCAATTCGTCGATGCTGCGGCCGTCCTCGATGAAGTGGACGGGCACGTCGAGGTGCGTGCCAGCGTGGGCGCCGGTGTCGATGTCCTCCACGAGGAAGAAGTCGTCGGCAACGGTGTAGAGGTCACTGATGTGGATCGCCGGGTCGCCGGGGAACACCGAGATCCCCTCGTCGAATGCGTGCCCGAGTCGACTCATCCCGCCCGGGCAGTTGATGAGTGCTCGCCCACTGCCCGACCCTGACGTCCACGACCCGAACGTCGCTGCGGCGCCGCCTCCGGCTGCGATGAGCACGCTCACCGCGATGACGGCACCCACCTGGTGCTTCTTGTTCCTCATCTTGCTCCCCTCCGTTCGAGCGTCCACCCGCAGGGCCGCCGCGAATCGATGACCCCGCAAGCACCGTAGTCAGTGGCGCGACGCCGAGATGACGGCACATCGACGAGATGGCGGAGGTGGACGGGAATCGAACCCGCCGGACGGGGATCGCCCGTCCCAACCGCTTTGAAGGCGGCGGAGCCCACCAGGTACCCAGACACCTCCCGGTTCCCGACTCGCTGCACCGTGCCGCGACGAGATCGAAGCGACGAGGTGACGAGACGTGGTGGCCGTCGACGACCCTAGCGCCGGCGCCCGGGCGACGACTCGCGCGTCCCGCGGTCGGCATCGCCGCGCCCTGCGATCGGTAGCGTTCCGACGGCCGATTCCCTCCCGAGCGAACCTCTCCGGGAGAACGTCATGCCGATCATCGTCGAGTCCGCCAAGGGCGGCTCGGGTGCCACGCTCGTGGCGACCGCGATCGCACTCGCCACGGACATGCCGACCGTACTCGTCGACCTCGGCGGCGACGTGGAGCATGCGCTCGGCGTCGCCGCTGACGCCCGCCCCGGCGCCCTCGACTGGCTCCGGTCGAACGCCCCCGCAGCGCGGCTCGACGAGTTCGTCGTTCCGATCGACGAACGCGTCGGGCTCGTCGCTGCCGGGCGGGCCGCGCCGCTGGGATCGGCGAGTTCGAGCCGGGTTGGCGACGTCGACGAGGCCAGCCGGGTCGATGCGCTCTTCGACTGGTGCCGAGACCACGAGTCGCGAACCGGCGCGCTCGTCGTCGTCGATGCCGGGCTCGTCGCGGCCGCACACCGGCGCAGCGGAGATGGAGAACCGAACCACGCGGCTTCCCTCGAAGAGGCAGCCTCGACCACGACGGTGCTCGTCACGCGGGCGTGCTACCTCGCACTCCGACGCCATGAGGGCGGCACCGTCCGACCCGATGGCGTCGTCCTCGTCGCCGAACCCGGCAGGGCACTCTCGACGCGCGACATCGAGCGCTCGATCGGTTCGCCGGTCGTCGCCACGATTGCGTGGGACCCCGCCGTCGCCCGGGCGATCGATGCCGGTCTCGTCCAGACCGCGCTCCCCCGCCCACTGCGCCGAAGCATCCGATCGCTGCTCGACGCGGTCCGCACCGGTCACGGCACGATCGCGAACGCGGCGTGAGCACGGCGAAC
>JBCBDK010000520.1:0-3129 GCA_038529675.1 Actinomycetota bacterium | reverse complement strand
CGAGCGCGAACTCGTCGTCCGGGTCATCGTCCCTCCCGGGCGGTCGGAGCACGTGGCGGCGCGCCTCGGCGATGGAGAACGCATGGGCGCGGAGCCGCGGATCGTCGGGGAGATAGACGTACGCCTTCTGGCTGGCGCGGCCCACCTGCCAGCGGACGAAGCGGCCGATCGCCTGGCGAAAGAACAGCTCGGTCGACGTGGTGGTGGCGAACACGCCCACACGCAGGCGAGGGATGTCGACGCCCTCGGACACCATTCGAACGGACACCAACCACGGCCGGTTGTTGTCGGCGAACTCGGCGATGCGTTTCGAGGCGCCCGGATCGTCGCTGACGACGACGTCGGCCGGCACGCCGAACCGGTCGCGCAGCAGCCGGGCGATCCCCTGTGCGTGGTCCTGGTCGATGGCGATGACGAGCCCGCCGGCATCGGGTTGGCCGCCCTCCTCGACCGGGGCGGTGCGCATCCACCGGAGCTGCTCCACCGCCTTGGCGAGCACGGCGGGCATCCACTCGCCCTCGAGACTCAGTGCGGTCCGCAGCCGCATCGACATCTGGTCCTTGGTGAGTTCGTCCTGGAAGCTCGCCGAGATCACGTCGCCGGCAGCGGTCGTCCACTCCATCTCGCCGTCGACGCGCGGGAAGTACACCGGCCGCACGACGCCACCGTCGCGTAGCGCGTCCGCGTAGCCGTACGTGTAGTCGGCGTGGGCCAGGTCGCCCTCGCCAGTGGCGTCGTAGCGGACGAACGGGATCGGTGCGGCGTCGCTGCGGAACGGCGTGCCCGACAGCGAGAGGCGGCGATGGGCGTGACCGAATGCGTTTGCGATGCCGTCGCCCCAGGCGCGTTCCGTTCCCGCGTGGTGGACCTCGTCGAGGATGACGAAGCCCTCGGCGGTGATGCCGGCGAGTTTCGAAGCCGCCGGCCCGGTGGCGATCTGCTGGTAGGTGGTGACGAGGCCATGGACGTCGCGTGCGAGTCCCTCGCCGGGCGACCAGTTCGGGTCGAGTTGGAGGCCGAGCCGGTGGGCGGCGAGCGACCACTGCGTCTTGAGATGGCTGGTCGGGGCGACGACGACGACCGGTCGGTTCTCCTCGGCGAGGGTTGCTCGGGCGCACGTGAGCGCGAACGTCGTCTTGCCGGCGCCCGGCGTCGCAACGGCGAGGAAGTCGCGGACGATCTCGCCGTCGGCGTCAGGCACCGCACCGGCCATGAAGTGGTCGAAGGCCGCGCGCTGCCAGGGGCGGAGCGTGATCGTCGACATCGTTGCGTGGGTTTCGTGGGAGGTGTGAACCGGGGGAAGGTCGAGACTAACGGGGTCTGACAAGACCACTTCAAGAAGTGTCGTGACCACTGGTCGTGGGTACCTGGGAGGGCGATACTCGAGGCGTGGCGGAAGAAGGCATGGGTCGTTCGGCGACCCGTTGGAGCGGGCATCCCATCGCCTCGCGCGTGGTCAGGTTGGCCATCTTCGTCGTCCCGTTCGTGACGGCGATGACGGTGGCGTTCGTGTTGTCGGGCCTGGTCCCGCTCGCAGGCACCACGCTCGGAACGCTCGGCCGCTGGGTCTTCATCGTCGCCGTGGCCACGGTCGCCATGCGGCTCGCCGACAAGCTCGCCCGTCGCCTGCTCCCACTCTCGACGCTGCTGCAGCTCACGCTCGTCTTTCCCGACCAGGCGCCGTCTCGGTTCTCGATGGCGATGCGCACGGGCACGACGAAGCAGCTCGCCAAGCGCATCGAGGCGGCCCGCGTCGGCCACGACGACGAGACGCCGGCCGAGGCCGCCGAACGGCTCCTCGAGCTCGTGGGCTTGCTCAGCCATCACGATCGCTTGACGCGCGGCCACTCCGAACGGGTCCGGGCGTACACGCACCTGCTCGGCTCCGAGCTCGGGCTGACCGATGCCGAACTCGACAAGATCCGCTGGGCCGGTCTGCTACACGACGTCGGCAAGACGGCGATTCCGGGTGAGATCCTCAACAAGCCGGGTCGTCTCACCGACGAGGAGTTCGACACGATCAAGACCCACCCGAACGAGGGCAAGGCGCTGGTTGCGCCGCTCGCCGGCTGGCTCGGCGAGTCGCTCCGCGCGGTGTGGGAGCACCACGAGCGTTTCGACGGTCGCGGCTACCCGAACGGTCTCGTCGGCACGGACATCTCGATGGCCGCCCGGATCGTGTCGGTCGCCGACACGTACGACGTGATGACGTCGGCCCGGTCCTACAAGGCGCCGATGCCGGCCGCCGAGGCTCGCGCCGAACTCGCCCGCTGCTCGGGCACCCAGTTCGATCCGGTCGTCGTCCGGGCGTTCCTGAACATCTCGCTCGGCCGCCTACGCCTGATGGCGGGCCCGCTGGCGTGGCTCACGCAGCTCGCCCTCTTCGAGCCCACCGGCGTCGTCCACGCCGGCGGATCCAGCGGTGGCGCATCCACCGGGACCGCGGCAGCGTCCTCCGGTGGCACCGGATCGATCGGGTCGCTCGGCGGTTCGGTCGCGTCCGGTTCGGTGGGTGGTACCGCCTCGGCTGCGGCAGCGACCGGTGGCGCATCGATCGCCTCGGTCGTGTCGACCACCGCCGCCGTCACGATGGGTGTGGCCTCCGGCGCGGTGGGCATCGCGGCCGCCGAGCCGGCCGAGGCGGTCGACGACGCTCGCCTCGCGGTCGAGACCACGGTCGATCTGCCCGTGTCGTCGTTGCCCATCGATCCGGCCGAGGCCGTGTTCGCGCTCGACGCCGACGAACTGCGAGTCGTTCCGTCGTCCGACGACGTGGCCGATGCCGGCGTGCCCGATGCCGGCGGCGCGCCGACGGTCGACGTGTTCGACGAACTCGAACGCCTCGACCGTTCGTCGAACACCCTCGGTGCAAGTGACGGCGAGGCGGATGACGACGACCTGGTCGACGACGCGTCGGACGATGGCGATCGGACGTCCGACGACGACCGGACTGACGACGAGGAGCCGACCCGAGGCGACTCGGCGGAGCCGACGACGTCGGTCCCTGCGACCACCCCACCGGGATCGAGCGACGGCGCCAGCGCGCCACCGGGCCAGGAGGTGCGCGAGTCCACTCCCGCCGCGACCGCGCCGGGCCAGGAGGTGCGCGAGTCCACTCCCGCAGCGACC
>JBCBDK010000519.1:0-3139 GCA_038529675.1 Actinomycetota bacterium | reverse complement strand
GCGCTCGCAGCCATGCCCGCCGGCTCGACGCTGATCAACGTGTCGCGAGGTGAGCTCCTCGACGAGCAGGCCGTGGCCGACGCTCTTGATCGGGGGCAGCTCGCAGCGGTCGGCCTCGACGTCGGCCGAGCCGCCGACCAGCGACCGTCGCCGCTGCTCGCCCGCCGACCCGACGTGGTCGCCACGCCCCACCTCGGCGGTTTGACGCCGGAGAATGCCGACGCGCAGGCGTTGAGCAGCGTCGAACAGGTGCGGGCGATGCAGTCCGGTGAGATACCGCCCCGAGCGGTGAACTCCGACGCTGCCGCCCGGCTCCGGGCATGGTGGGTGGATCGGGGCCTGGCCACGTGAGCGATGGGTTGCCGGCCGGCACGTGCGACACGCACATGCACGTGTACGACCAGCGCTACCCGACCTCGGCCGAGGCGGTCGTCCTCGCGCCCGATGCGCCGGCCGACGCGTACGCAGGCGTCGCAGCGTCGCTCGGCATCGACCGGGTCGTCGTGGTCCAACCATCGGCGTACGGGCTCGACAACCGCTGCCAGCTCGCGGCGATGTCCAGCCTGGCCAACGCCGGCCTCGAGATCCGCGGCGTCATGGTCGTCGACGGCACCACACCCGTGGCGGAGATCGAGCGCCTCGACGCGCTCGGCGTGCGCGGGGCGCGCTTCCACATGCTGCCCGGTGGCGCGGTCGGGTGGGAGCACCTGGAGCCGGTGGCCGAGCTGATCGCGCCGTTCGGGTGGCACGTCCAGCTCCAACTCGACGGCAACGACCTGCCCTGCCACCTGGATCGCCTCGCCGCGTTGCCCTGCGACCTGGTCGTCGATCACGTCGGCCGGTACATGGCCGCCCCCGGCTCCCGGGCACTCCGCCGCCGACGAGGCCGTTCGTGCGCTGCTCCACCTCGTCGAGCGGGGTCGAACGTGGGTCAAGCTGTCAGCGCCGTACGAGTCGTCGCCCGACGGCGCGCCCCGCTTCGACGCCGTCACCTCAGTGGTCGACCTCCTCGTCGCCACCCGTGCCGACCGGATGCTGTGGGCGACCAACTGGCCGCACCCGGGGCAGGCGAACCCGCCCTCGCACCACGACCTGCTGCAACTGCTTCGACGCTGGGTGCCCGACGGTGATCGCCACCTCGTGCTGGTCGACAACCCGGCCGCCGTCTACCGGTTCTGAGCCGGGCCGGCGCCGGGCGTCGGTTCCCATCGCCGGTCGGCGAGGCCCGTACGCTGCTCGTTCATGGCCGAGCCGATCGATCCCACCGCCGCTCCCCCGCACACCTACGCCACCTACCCGTCGCTCGCCGACCGATCGGTGCTCGTCACCGGTGGTGCCGACGGGATCGGCGCCGGGATCGTCGAGGAGTTCGTCCGCCAGGGCAGCCGGGTCGGGTTCCTCGACGTCCAGGCCGACAAGGCCGCCGAGCTGGTCGAGCGCCTGTCGCTCGGCGCCCGCAACGCTCCTCGCTTCTACGAGGTCGACCTGCGCGACATCGAGGCGCTGCGCTCCCGGATCGACGAGGCCCAGGGCGACCTCGACGGCATCGAGGTCCTCGTCAACAACGCAGCGTCCGACGATCGCCACACGTGGGACGAGGTGGAGCCCGACTACTTCGACGACCGGATCGCCGTGAACCTGCGCCACTACTTCTTCGCCATCCAGGCCGTGGCGCCCCGCATGCTCGACGCCGGCCGCGGATCGATCGTCAACATCGGCTCGTCGAGCTTCATGATGCAGGAGGACTTCTTCCCCGGCTACGCAATTGCGAAGTCGGGAGTGTCGGGCATCACGCGGACGATGGCCCGAACCTTCGGGCCGCAGGGCGTGCGCGTCAACACGGTGCTGCCCGGCTGGGTGGCGACCGAACGTCAACTCACGAAGTGGTGGAGCCCCGAAGGCGAGGAGGGCACGCTGCGCGACCAGGCGATCAAGCGCCGCATCTACCCCGCGGAGTTCGCCCAGATGGTCCTGTTCCTCGCCGCCGACGACGGCGCGGCCTGCACCGCCCAAGAGTTCCTCGTCGACGGCGGCCGCTTCTGAGCATCTGACGCCTCGCCGACGGCGACACCTCGGAGCGCTGGCGCACGCAACAAGACAGGGCTCTGACAGTTCGACTCACGTTGCTTCAGCGCGTTCGACTCGGCCATCTGCACCTCAGGCGTGGAGGCCGAGGCGGGCGCACTCGATGATGCCGAGCATCTCGTCGATGGTGCGCTCGAGGTCGTCGTTCACCACGACGTGGTCGGCCAAGGCGGTACCGACCGGCTCCTCTTCCTCGGCCTTCTTCAGGCGGGCGTGGACCTTGGCCTCCACGTCGCCGCGGCCGCGGAGTCGTCGCTCCTGTTCCTCGCGCGATGGCGGCAGGACGAAGATCAGCATGGTCTCCGGGTCGACCCGCTTCACCTGCTGGGCACCGTCGACCTCGATCTCGAGCACGATGTCGCGCTCGTCACCGGGATCGGGTGTGGGGGTGCCGTAGTAGTTGCCGAGGAACTCGGTCCACTCGAGGAACCCGCCGTCGGCGATGCGCTGCTCGAAGGCATCGGTGGTGGTGAACACGTAGGCGTCGTCGGACTCCGACGGTCGCCGTTCGCGAGTCGTCCACGATCGGCTCAGCCACAGCCCCGGATCGCGTTTGACCAGCTCGGCGACGATCGTGCCCTTGCCCACACCGCCCGGGCCGGAGACGACGATGATCACGTGGTCAGGCTAGGGCGATGTCGCCGAAGTCGTCAGCCGAGCTGCTCGAGCAGCGCGCTGCGCTGCTGCGCGCCGAGGCCCTGGACGCGGCGGTTGTCGGCGATGCCGATCTCTTCCATGAGACGACGCGCCTTGACCTTGCCGACACCGGGCATCGACTCGAGCAGTGCGACGACCTTCAGCTTGCCGACGTTGACGTCGTCGCTGTCTGCGTCACGACGGCGGAGGCGGTCCAGGCGATCGCGTTTGGGCCGGACGGTGCGTTCGCAGCGATGCGACCCGGCGCGCAGTTCGTTGACCACACGACCGTTTCACCTGCGCACGTCGATGCGATGCGCGCAGGCGCGGCCGCGGCTGGCGTCCGCTATGCAGAAGCGCCAATGACGCGCACGCCAGCCCATGCTGATCGCGGCGAGGTCAACATCTTGTTTGGTGG
>JBCBDK010000518.1:0-3141 GCA_038529675.1 Actinomycetota bacterium | reverse complement strand
GAGCGTGTCGCCGTCGAGCCGGTAGATCGCACCGTCGCGAGCGAACGGACCCGAGGACACGCTGACGAGCGTCACCCCGCCGGTCGTCGCCACGGCGCGCGCGTAGGTCGCGTGAAGTCCGGCGGTCACGTGGGTCCACGAAGCGCCGCGATCGGTGCTCCGAGCGAGCCCCCGGGCGCCGGTCGCAGCCCAGATGGTGCCGGCCTCGTCCACCGTCACGTCGTGGACGTCCTCGTGGAGGTCGATCGTCGGTGTCCAGTTCTCGAGGTCGGTGCTTCGCAGGATGCCGCCGACGTGGACGTTGACGAACGCGTCGCTGCAGTCCGAGGCGATCGAGAACACGTCGGGCGGGCCGCCCCAAGGCGTGTGCCAGCCCTCGTGTGACGGCGCGCGATCGAAGGACTCGATGCGGTGTGCCCCGCCCGCCTCCGAGACGCGCCACAGACGTGCGTCGGAGCCGCCGACGAGCAGGCCGTCGCCGTGCCAGGCGAGCGTTCTGTGTGGACCGTCGCCGAGCTCGGCGAGGCGGACCCAGCTGCCGTCGGCTTCGCGCCGGTGCACGGCGACACGGTCGACCAGCACTGCGACCCGGTCGCCGTCGACGTCGACATCGGTGATGTCGTGTCCAGCGAACTCGGTGCGCCCGTCTGCGTGTATCAGTCCGTTGGACGACGCGATGAGGAGCCGTGGTGCCCGGTCGCTGGGCGGCGCATCGTCGGTGCGGTGGTCGTGATGCCGGAGATCGGTCATACGGTCGACCGTACGACTTCAACAAAGGTTGAAGTCAAGGGCTGTGCTCGAACGGGCCTTGCTAGGTTGACCTGGTGAGTTCGCCCGCCGAGGTCGTTCGAGGGTTCTTCGAACGGATGGAGGCTCGCCAGTGGGATGACGCAGGAGCACTGCTCGCCGCGGACGTGCACATCGAATTCACCGAGACCGGCGAGGTGTTCGACGGCTCGGCCTTTCTGGCGATGAACCGGGCGTACCCGGAAGGCTGGTCGATCGAGGTCGTCGAGACGATCGGCGACGGGACGCGGGTCGCTGCGCAGGTCCGCGTGCGCCACGGCGACGACACGTTCTGGTGCGCCGGCTTCTACGACGTGATCGACGGCCGCATCCGGTCAGGTGTCGAGCACTGGGTCACCGAGCGATCCGAGCAATCGCCTGCGTGGCGCCGGCAATACAGCAGCTGATCAGGCCGATGCCGACGTGCGGCTGGACACTCGGTTGCGGTTGCGTCAGGCGGTGCCGGGCTGGGACTCGCCCTGCTCGACGGCGGCGGGCTGGGCGCCTGTGTCGAGGCCGAGTTCGGCGCGCAATTCCGACAGGCGGCTCTGCGCAGCGACGTTGGCCGTGGCCTGCTCGATCTCGAGGACCCGGCTCTCGACCGTGGTCTCGGTCAGCTCGGTGGAGGCCTTCGCCTTGGCGTAGCGGGCTTCGATCTTCTCTTCGATCTCGTTGAAGGTGGGGACGTCGCTGCCGACCGTCTCGGTCAGCTGGCTCATCGCCTCGTTCATCTCCTCCTGCATCTTCGCCTGGTCGAGCTGGCTGAGCAGCTTCGACTTGTCGGCGATCTTCTCCTGCAGGAGCCGTGAGTTCTGCTGCACCGCGGCCTTGGCCTGGTCCGCTGCCTGAGTGGACTCGAGCACCATCGCCTTGAGCGATTCGACGTCGGCCTCGACCGAGATCAGCTTGTCGGCGATGGTCTCGGCGGCGTGGGTGTACTGCTCGGCCTTCTCGGCGTTTCCGGCGTTCTGGGCATCGGACGCCATGATCAGCGCCTGACGAGCGTTGGCATTGAGCTTCTCGAGCTCTTCCATCTTCTTGTTCAGCCGGATCTCGGCCTGCTTCTGGTTGGCGATGACGTTCGCCGCCTGCTCCTTGAGCCGGACGTGCTGGTTCTTGGCCTCGCCGATCGCTTGCTCGAGCTGCACCTTGGGATCGGCGGTCTCCTCGAATCGGCCGGTGATCTTCGCGATGAAGTACTTCCAGCGCTTCTTCAGGTAACTGAACATGCCGGGCAGGCTACTCGGCGGCCGCAGGACCCGGCCGCGAGAACCGTCGCCGCAGCACGTCGAGTTCCGGGGAGCCCATCGCGACGAGCAGGCCGCCGTAGACGATGACGCCGACGATGGTGCCGACCACGATTCGACCCAGTGCGTCGAGGCCGGTGTTGCCGCCGACGTTGCGGACGACGAACCACACGGACTCGCCCATCAGTGCGGCGGCCACGGCCATCCGCCAGAGCGACCACAGCACCTGGCGGACGGGGAAGCCGGGCACCTTCCACCCGAGGATCTGGATTGCCCAGAACACCACGACGCCGTAGGCCAGCGCATACGACGCGCCGAGGCCGAGCACGCCGAACGCCCCGACGAGGGCGACCGCGAGGACCACGTTGATCACGTTCTCGAACGCGTTGACGACGAAGGGGGTTCGTGTGTCCTGGTGCGCATAGAAGCAGCGGAGCACGAACAGGTAGACGCTGAACGCGCCGAGTCCGAGCGCGAAGCCGCCGAGCGCACGCGACGTCTCGAGTGCGCCCTCGGGTGAGAAGTTGCGGTACTCGAGTGCGAGCCCGATCAACGGTCGCCGCAACACGAAGAGCCCGACACCGGCGGGGATGGTGAGCAGCGCGGTCATCCGGATGCCGAGCGACGCCGACTCGATGAACGACTGCCGGTCTCGTCGAGCGACGGCACGCGCCATGTTCGGTTGGAACGTCGTGGCGATCGACACGCCGAGGAGCCCGTGGGGCAGGATGAAGAAGGTGAAGGCGAAGATGTACGCCGTGGCCCGCGTCGAGCCGGGCTCGGTCAGGTTGCGGACGATGGTGAGCGCAACGATGTTGGACGCAACGAACCCGAGCGTCCACAGGCTCAACGCGACCAGTTGCTTCGCCGCCGGGTGGCGTGGGTTCCACCGCACGCGTGGCCGGTAGCCGGCCCGGATGGCAGCGGGGACGAGCACGAGTGCCATCGCACCGATGCCGAGGGTCGCACCGGCGCCGAGGGTGAGTCGGAGCCTCGTGTCGTCGAGGACGTCGCCGAGTTCCCAGACCGGGCCATCGGGGTCGGGGAGCGACAGCAGCGTGGCGATGATGATCAAGTTCGGGAGCACCGGGCTCCAGGCGGCGGCGAA
>JBCBDK010000517.1:0-3147 GCA_038529675.1 Actinomycetota bacterium | reverse complement strand
GACGAGGATGTGCCGGCCGACGGCGGCGGGCGGTGTGAGCGTCAGACCTCGGCCGGGAGACGCCGCGTCAGCTTGGTGACGAGCTTGATGAACTTGTGGCCCGGATCGGATGCAGGCTCGAACATCAGCGGGCATCCGCCGTCGATCACGGTGATGCCGTGCTCGCGTCCGAACGCTGCTGCGGCGGCCGACACGCTGCCGGCGCCGAAACTCCGGTGCATCCACACGAGGTCGATGCCGAGGTCGATGCACTCCCGGATCGTGTCCATCGCATGTTCGGGCCGGGTCGCGACGACCACGGCCTCGACGCCGTCGGGGATGGCGGCGAGGTTCGGGTAGGTCGGGTCGCCCTCGGCCGTGTCGGCATTCGGGTTGACGGCGAACACCTGGTAGCCGCGATCGCGCAGCCGTGTATACACCGTGTTGCTGCCGTGACCCTTCGGAGCGTGCGAGACGCCCGTGACAGCGATGCGCTGCTTCGCGAGGAACTCCGTCGCCACCTCGGCGACGGGTCTGGTGGACGCCGACGCTTGCCGATTCATGATTGCCCCTCCCGAGTGAGTGGTCGCCTGAACGAACACGGATGTCTCCGACATCAGCGTGTCGCCGATGTCGCGCCGTGCGCCAGAGTCGGAAGACCGCGCCGTGTGACACGTCGGCGAACCAGCGGAGGTTCTTCGCAGCGCGTACGGTGGTCGCTGGGTCGCGGGCGTCGACGCTCCGCCACGGTGGCGGTGAGGCCGACTCGCGAGGAAGGACGGGGAGATGCACGAGCGTCGACGTGGACGTCGTGTCACCGCTGCGGTGGTCGCGATCGCAATGGCGGTCACCATGTTCGGCACCCGGTGGCCGTCGGTCGAGGCGTCGGCGGCAGCGACGATCTCGGTCGACCGGACCGTGACGATCGATCCGTTCACGATGGCGGTCGGGCACACCCACACCCAGTACAGCCTCGAGCAGAGCGGCGACCCCGACGCCATCGCGGCGGGTCGAGCGCTGCTGTCGGCGTCGGTCGACATCCAGAACCAGCACATCTACGGATGGGGGACGAGGAACCCGAACCCGTCGCCCGGTATCTACGACTGGACCACCCTCGACCGTCGCGTCCAGCTGATGCGCGACACCGGGGCGACCCCGGTCATCACCCTCTGCTGTGCGCCGGACTGGATGACCGAACTCGCCTCCGAGACCTCCACGTACCCGAACAAGCCGCCGACGGCCCGGCACTATCCCGACTTCGCCGATCTCGCCCGGCAGGTGGCGTTGCGCTATCCCGACGTTCGCCACTACGTGATCTGGAACGAGATGAAGGGGTTCTGGAACCCCGGCTCGGCGCAGTGGGACTACGTCTCCTACACCCAGATGTACAACGCGGTGTACGACGCGTTGAAGGCGGTCGACCCGACGTTGCAGGTCGGCGGACCGTATCTGGTGATCGAGTCGACCGGGTCACAGGTCGGCGGCTGGTCGACCGAGCCACCGGTGACGCGACGGAACCAGGTCCTGCTCGAGTACTGGATTCGCCACGGGCGCGGCGCCGACTTCGTCGCGATCGACCGCAAGGTGAAGGACTATCACGACACCCGCGTCTACGGACCGGCGGAGACCCTCGCGCTCACGGCGAACTTCGACACCGTCGCCAGCCAGGTCCACGACATCACCGGGTTGCCGGTGTGGTTCATCGAGCAGCACGTCGTCGGCCAGCGCGGCGGCCCGGTCCACTTCCAGGCCGCGGGCATCGCCTCGATGCTCTACCACCAGCTGAACGGGGGAGCGGTGGCGACCGTCGGCTGGAAGCCCGAGCAGGCGTTCCCCGGCGGACTGGTGCAGGAGAACCTGTTCACGTCGACCCAGGTCGCCGACGGCGGCAGAGCGCTCCCGAACCACTTCGTGTACCGGTTCTTCGACGAGTCGTTCCCGCCGGGCACCACCCGTCACCCGGTTTCGTCGTCCGACCCGCTCGTCCTCGGGCTCGCCTCGCCGGCCGCAACGGTGCTGATCAATCAGCATCCAGGTCCGGTCGACGTGGAACTCGACGGGGTGAGCATCGTCCTCGGGGGCTACGAGGTCGCGCGCTTCGGCCTCGACGGGGCCCGCGCCGGCACCTCGTTCGACGGCGTCGACGACGCGATGGCCACGCCCCCCGGCGCGGCGGCCACGTCCGCGACGTCGGCGACGGACCGGTTCGATGCGGCCGGGCAGGTCGTCGGCTCCTCCGTCGACGAGGCCGGCGGCGAGATCGACGAGCGCCGCGCCGACACCCGCCCGACCGTCGACGGCGTCGACGTGGCTGCCGTTCCGGCGAGCGCGGCGGTTGCCGCCGCCGAGGCACCAGCGAGTGCCGGTGTCGGCGTGCTCGACGGCCCATCCGGTCCGCTCGACTGGGTCGATCAGGTCGGCACCCCGCAGTCCGACCGGGTGACGAGTGTTGCGCCCACCGGTCAGGCCGTCTTCGTCGGTGGCACCACCTGGGGCGAGCTCGTGCCGGGCCGCCATCGCGGGCTGTCCGACGGGTTCGTCCGTCGATACGACCCCGATGGGTCGGTGGTCTGGACAAGCCAGTTCGGCTCGCCGACGAACCAGGGCGTCGCCGACGTGGCTTCCGATGCCGATCGTGTGTACGCAGTGGGCACCACCGACGCCGCGATCGCCGGCCAGGCGCACCTCGGCGCGTTCGACGCGGTGGTTCGCGCATACGACCGCAACGGCCGGGTGCGGTGGACCCGTCAGTTCGGCACCGACGGCGACGACCATGCCACCGAGGTCGTGGCCCACCGCGGTGTCGTCTACGTGGCGGCCACACCGACGGCGCGTTCGGTGGGCAGACCAACGCCGGCGCGCAGGATGCGTTCGTCGCGGCGTTCGACCCCGACGGTGAGCTGCTGTGGGCTCGCCAGTACGGCACCGATCACCCCGATCACTTCACCGACGTCGTCGCCGACGAGGAGCACCTCGTGCTCGCCGGCATCACCGCCGGGTCGTTCGCCGGCCAGACCGCGCTCGGTCACTGGGACGCGCTCGTGGCTCGCCTCACACTGACCGGCGACGTCGCGTGGGTCCGTCAATTCGGCTCGCCCTGGGACGATCGTGCCGACGCGGTGGTGGTGCACGACGACGGCATCGTCGTCGCAGGTCGTGCCGAGGACG
>JBCBDK010000516.1:0-3154 GCA_038529675.1 Actinomycetota bacterium | reverse complement strand
CGGGTCCGGCGGCTTGGTCCATCGTCAACTGGCCGAGGACCGTCTTGCCACCGACCGCATTCGGGACTTGGACGCGGAGGGTTGATCCGGCGGCGGTTCGTCGTCCGGGGCGGGTGTCGGTGCGTTGGTTGTTGAAGGTGGAGATGGCGTCGGTGACGGCGAAGACGTCAACGATGATGTGTGCGTCGACGAGGGTGAAGATGCAGATGTCACCGTTGTTGTCGGCCGAGACGATGAGTCGGTTGGAGACGGGTGCGGGTGTGACGAAGTTGAGGTCGGACTTGTTGATGTTGCCGGAGGCGTCTCGTGGTGGTCCGTCGGCGCAGCCGTAGGCGGTGAAGAAGCCGGGTCCGGCGGCTTGGTCCATCGTCAACTGGCCGAGGACCGTCTTGCCACCGACGGCGTTGATCACGTTCACCTTGAGGGTCGAGCCGGCCTCGACCTGCGCCTGCACTCGGGGCGCTTCGTCGTTGGTGATGTCCCGGGTCACGCCAACGCCGACTGACGCAGCTGCCAGGGCGGCGGCGACCGCGACTCGTGCAAGAGATTGTGTCCGCATTGCGACAAACATAGACGAGCTGTCGAGGCACGTCGGACGAACGTGCCGGCCGGCGGTCAGGGTGAGGGTGGGGGCCGCTGCGCCGCTGCTCGGAACGCGTCGGCGATGCGCTCGGCGACGGCGACGACGGCGTCGGGTGCGTCGTGGCGATGCGAGGCCATCCACTGCACGGTGATATCGCGGCCGGCCAGTTCGGTGACTGCGACGGCGCGGTGCGGGCGGTTCCAGGTGAGAACGAGCGACGGCTGGATCGTGACACCCAATCCGCTCCCGACGAGGCGGAGCATCATCTCGAGCGACTGCACCTGGACGACGGTCGGCGGGACGAGGTCGGCGGCGAGGAAGAACTCGTGGAACTCGAATCCGCGGGTCGGTCGGTAGTCGGACGTGAGAAACGTCTCGGCGTAGAGGTCCGCCGGCTCGACGCGGCTGCGCCGTGCCAGCTCGCTCTCGGCGGGGACGGCGGCCACGAGGACGTCGCGTGCGAGCTGCACATGACGCAGGCCGGTCGGGGCCGTCGGCCACGGTGCGATCGTCAGATCGGCCGTGCCGGATCTGACCGCGTCCAACAGGTCCTCGTCGCTGACGCGCAGGAGTTCGACCCGAGGTTGATCGCCGGCCGGCGAGAACGTGTCGAGTAGCCAGCTGGCGGTGTCGTAGAAGCCGACGGCCACGCGGACACGATCGGGCTCACCGCTGCCGACCCACCGGGCTGTCAGGAGCGCACGATTGATCTGCTCTTCGATCTCGGTCGCGCTCCGAGCGAGATGGTCGCCGGCGGGCGTCAGGCGGATGGTCCGGCCGCTGGTGACCGTCAACGCGGTGCCTGCCCGCCGCTCGGCTTCGGCCAGACGGTGGCTCGCGGCGGACGGACTCAGGTGGAGCCGACGGGCCGCATCGCCGAGGCGTCCCATCTCGCGTATGGCGGCGAGCAACTGCAGATGTCGTCGTTCCAACACATGCACAGTCTGCATGAGTAAGAGGTAATAGACGCGCTGGACGGGCTGTTGGGCGAGGCCGATGCTGGTGATGTGCGGACGGCCTCCACCCTCATCTCGCCTGCTCAGGTTCGATCGATTCCGCTCGACCGCTCGACGAGACGGGGATCGTGGGGAGCCCTCGCCGTGACCCTGTCGGCGGTCGGATTCGGCTTCAGCCCCTACCTCGCGACGCGAGCGTTCGCGGCCGGTGTCGATCCGATCGCAGCATCGTTCCTGCGGATCCTCGCACTGTTCGTCGTGCTGCTCCCGTGCGCACCTCGCCTCATCGCATGGCGCCGGGAGTCGATGCTGGTGTTCGGCGCGGGTGCAGCGAGCATGCTTGGCTTCGCCGGCTACTTCGTCGCGCTCGACCGGGCTCCGGTCGCCGCGGCGACCGTCGTGTACTACACGTACCCGGTCGTCGTGCTCGCTGTGTCGGCGATCGTCTGGAAGCGACCGGTTCGCGCTGCAGAGGTCGCCCTTGCACTCGCGATCCTGATCGGCGTCGTGCTCAGCGTCGGGCCAAGCGGAATCTCGGTCTCGGTCATGGTCGCGCTGGCCCCAGCGATCGCGGCGCCGCTGGGGTGGGCGCTCTACCTGGTCGTGCTCGCCGGCCCGGCGAGCGCGATGCCGACGGCACCGAAGATCCTCGCCGGCGCAGCGGGCGGCGTGGCGGTGTTGCTCCCGCTCACGCTCGTGCGTCAGGGGCTCGCCATCGCCCCGGCCACGACCGACGCAGTCGTCGCGGTCGCGATTCTGACCGTGTGCACGCTGGCGATCCCTGCGGTGCTCGTCACCTGGGGAGCGCCGCGCGCTGGCGACCGGGCGACGAGCATGATCGGCAGCTTCGAGTTCGTCGTCGCGCTCTCGGTCAGCTGGGTGCTGATGGGCGACCCGGTCGGCGTCGGTCAATTCGTCGGTGGGGTGATCGTCTGCGGTGCGGCGCTCGTCGCGGCCCGGCTGAGCCGCCGCGATCTCGTCACGTGATCCGCCGATGCTGGCTGTGGGAGCGGTTCTCGTTCCGGCTACGCTCACAAGAGTAGGAGCCGTTCTCAAAGAGGTGGGAGATGTTGGAATGAGGAAGTCAGTGACCCGATCGACGATGGCGGCGGTGGCCACGATCAGCCTCGTGCTCGCAGCATGCGGCTCCGATGACGATGCTGCTGGTGATGGCGAGAGCGGCGACGCCGCGAGCGCCGACGACACTGACGCCGACGCCGACGGCGACGCGAGTGCCGAACAGTCGCCGGCCCAGGCGGACACCGAGTCGGAGGTCGAGTTGCCGACCATCGTCGTGACGACGAACATCCTCGGTGACGTCGTGTCCGAGGTGGTGGGCGATGCCGCCGAGGTCGTGACGATCATGCCCGTCGGTGCCGATCCGCACGACTTCCAGGCCTCCGCGCAGGAGGTCGACACGTTGATGAACGCCGATGCGCTGATCGTCAACGGGGCGGCGTTCGAGGAGGGACTGCTCGATGTCATCGAGAGTGCCGAGGACGAGGGGATTCCGACCTTCGAAGCGATCAGCGTCGTCGAGACCATCGAGTTCGGAGAGGGCGGCCACGACCACTCCGATGAGGAGCACTCGGACGAGGAGCACTCTGACGAGGAG
>JBCBDK010000515.1:0-3159 GCA_038529675.1 Actinomycetota bacterium | reverse complement strand
GAACGCGACCGGGCTCTCTGCTCGGCCGTCGCCGGCGTCACCCGGTTCGACATCGTCGTGCTCGGCGGTGCCGGCGGGTCCAGGTGCGTCGCCGTCGGGCCCGTCGGGCGTGGCCGGCACGATCTCGGGGAACTCGAAGCGGTCGTCGTTCTCCGCGCTGGTGACGTCGGCGACGGTTCCGGTACTCGCGTCGGTGGTCGCGTCGTCGATGTCGACGGCCGCAGCAGCGTCGGGCTGGTCGTGCTCGGCATCCACCTCGTCGTGCAACTCGTCGTTCAGCTCGTCGTCGGTGGCGGCCGGGATGGCATCCGGCTCCCCGCCGTCGACCGCGTCGAACTCGGCGTCGTCGACGTCAGCGACATCGTCGGCTGCTTCGGCGTCGGCGGGGACGTCGACGTCGGCCTCCTCGAGTGCAGCGCCGAGCGCCTCGTCGAACTCGGCGTCGTCGAACAGCTCGTCGAGCGCGTCGGCGCCATCGGCCGCCAGGTCGCGCTCGGTCTTGCTCACCGCACCGAGTGTAAACAGCCGATCGCACTCCGTGCCGTCATCACCTCCGCCCAACGGCGCCAGGTTCGGATTGGTGGCTGCGACAGACTGGGGCCGATGCCGACGACTCACGACCCCGGTTCGACCCCCTCGGCGACGCTCGACCTGGGTGATCCCGATCTGATCGCGGACCCGTATCCAACCCTGGCCGAACTGCGGGAATCGGCACCGATCACCTACGACGAGCGGCTCGGGGTCTGGCTCCTCACCCGGTTCGACGACGTCCACCAGGCGCTGCGCGACCGGCGGCTCGGGCGGCAGTTTCGGCAGCGCTACACCGAGAAGGAATTCGGTCAGCCGCCGCTCGACCCTCGGTGGGCGTCGTTCCACGAGCACGAACGATGGTCGCTGCTGTTCCTCGAGCCACCCGACCACACCCGACTCCGCCGACTCGTGTCCAAGGTGTTCACCCCGCGTGCGGTCGCCTCGATCGAGCCGCTCGTGCGCGGCATCGCCACCGACATCGTCGCCGATCTCGCCGAACGTGATCACTTCGACCTGATCGCCGACTACGCCCAGCCGTATTCGGTGTCGGTGATCTGCTCCATGCTCGGTCTCCCACTCGCCGATGGGTCCCAGCTGCTCGAGTGGTCGCACGACATCGTCAAGATGTACGAGCCCGACGCGTCCGGCGACCAGCGGACGCAGGCCGATCGATCGGCCGGGGAATTCATCGACTACACCCGCGACATCATCGCGGACAAGCGAGCACGCCCCGACGATCTCCTCGTCTCACAGCTCGTACGCGTGCGCGACGACGGCGACGTGTTGTCGGACGCCGAGATCGCCTCGACCACGATGGTGTTGCTCGAAGCCGGTCACGAGGCGACGGTGAACGGCCTCGCCAACGGGATGCGTGCGCTCCTCGATCGTCCCGCGCAGTACCGAGCGGTCGCAACCGGGGACGTCAGGGCGGCCGATGCGGTCGAGGAGATGCTGCGGTTCGACTCACCGGTTCAGCTGTTCGAACGGTGGGTGCTGGAGCACGACGTCGAGATCGCCGGTCAGGCAGTGCCGTTCGGAGCGACGATCGCGATGCTGTTCGGATCGGCACAGCGGGATCCACGTCGGTTCGACCGGCCCGACGACTTCGACGTCCGACGCGGTGGCGACACCGGCCACATCGGCTTCGGCGGCGGCATCCACTTCTGCGTCGGTGCGCCGCTCGCCCGCGCGGAGCTCGCCGTGTCGGTCGAGCTCCTCACGAGCCAGTTCCCCGATCTCCGGCTCGCTGCCACACCGACACACCACCCGACGTTCGTCATCCGCGGTTATCAGTCGCTCGACCTCGTACCCCGCTGATCCGCGACGTTCAGCACGTTCGGGGTCGGAGTGGTCGCGTTCTCGGGAACGTTCGGGGTCGGAGTCACACCGTTCTCGACGTCCACGCTGGTTCACGGAGCATCGGTTGCTCGTGCGGTCGCGCTGACACCGTCGAACTCGACCACGACCGTCACCTCGTGGCGCCCCGGACCCCTGCGCCAGGACACGACCGAAGCGCCGTTCGCCGAGGCGAGCGCTTCCGCCGCCGGTCGGCCCCCGTCGAGCGATGCCAACGCTGCGGCATCGGCCGCCGACTGCGCCCGCGTGCGAGCGACGCCGGTTTCGCCCAGTCGGACCAGCCCGGCCGTCACGGCGACGAGCAACACCGCTGCGACGACGACGACCACGATCGCCGCCTGCCCGCGTTCCCGGGAACGGGGAGACTCTGACCCCGAGTGTTCCCGAGAACGCGACGACTCTGACCCCGAGTGTTCTCGAGAACGGGGACACTCTGACCCCGAACGTTCTGGTGTGGGCATGGCCGACTCCCGGTTCGAACCGTGGGGTGGCGTGCACCGAATGAGGCCGCTTCCCGGGCGGCTGTCGACCGGTGCCGCCGATGTGGCGACGCGGCCGCGATTCAGTCGTCGGCGGAGAGGATCGGCGCAACGGACGACACCGTGTCGCCGTCGTCCATGTTCATCACCTTGACGCCGGTCGCGTCGCGGCCCTGCGAGGAGATGTCGCGCACGCCCATGCGGATCGTGATGCCGTTGCTCGACACCGCGACGATCTCGTCGTCGAGTCCGACCATGAACGACGCCACGACGAAGCCCTTCCTCCCCGTGAGCTTCATGCCCTTCACGCCCTGGCCACCGCGGCCCTGCACGTTGAACTTGTCGAGCTGTGTCCGCTTGCCGTAGCCGGCCTCGGTGACCGTGAGAATCGCCGCATCGTCGCGAGCGACATCGACCGACACGACCGCGTCGTCGCCGTTCTTCAGCTTCATGCCACGCACCCCGGCAGCGGCACGGCCCATCGGGCGCACGTCGTTCTCGTTGAACCGGATCGTCATGCCGCCCCTCGACACCATGAAGATGTCGTCGTCGCCGGTGGTCTCGATCACGCGGACGAGTTCGTCGCCGTCCTTCAGGTTGATGGCGATCAACCCGTCGCGGCGACTCTTGTCGTACTCGTCGAACGTGGTCTTCTTGACCTGACCCTTGCGGGTGGCGAAGAACAGGTAGCGGTCACCGGCGAACTCGCGAGTGTCGATGATGGCCTGGATGGTCTCGTCGTTGTCGAGCGCCAGCAGGTTGACGATCGGCATGCCCTTCGCCGTCCGCTCGC
>JBCBDK010000514.1:0-3164 GCA_038529675.1 Actinomycetota bacterium | reverse complement strand
GATTCGGTTCGCTGCTCGAATCGATGGCGAGCGGACGAGCTGAATCGCGCCGACTGGCGCTGCCACCGGTCGAGCAGCTCGTCGACCGTGGCGCCTGCGTTGCGCTCCACCTGGGAGGCGGTCCAGGGCGGTGTGCCGACACCGTCGAGGCGACCGTTGAGGCCATCGTCGGGGATGCCCGACACGTGGGACAACACATCTCGTGCGGTCCAACCAGGACAGCAGGGCACCGGTGACGCCCACTCGACGTCGTTCATCGAACGCGCCAACGCGATGAACGAATCGGCAGCTGCGCGATAGCGATCGGCGATGCCGAGTTCGGGAACGACGCTCATCCGGGTTCCGAGCCGACGATCGACACGAAGCTCACACACGACCCCGGCGATCCGCCGAGGTTGTGGGTCATGGCCTTGGTCTTCTCACCGCTCACGATCGCCTCGATCTGTCGGTCACCGGCCTCGCCGCGCAGCTGCAACCAGGCCTCGAACAGCATCCGGAGCCCGGATGCGCCGATCGGATGGCCGAACGACTTCAGGCCTCCGTCGGGGTTCACGGGCAGCTCACCGTCGAGGTCGAAGGTGCCGGCGAGCACCTCCTTCCATCCCATGCCGCGCTCGGCGAACCCGAGGTCCTCCATCAGCACCAGCTCGGTCGGCGTGAAGCAGTCGTGCACCTCGGCCATCGCGATCTCGTCGCGCGGGTGCTCGATGCCCGCCTGCGCGTACGCCTCCTCGGCCGAGCGGACGACCTCGGTGAACGACGTGTAGTCGTAGTCCGGGTCGACCGTGCCGGTGGAGGGGCCGGCGACGAACGACAGCGCCTTCACGAAGATCGGGTGATCGGTGTACTCGTACGCATCCTCGGCGCGCACGATGATCGCCGCCGCCGACCCGTCGCTCACCCCCGAGCAGTCGAAGATGCCCAGCGGACCGGCGACGAGCGGCGCGCATGCGATCTTCTCCTTCGAGACCTCCTTCTGGAACTGTGCCCGCGGGTTGAGCGCGCCGTTCTTGTGGTTCTTCCAGGCGATACGGGTGAGGACGTCCTTCATCTCGGCTTCGTCGACGCCGTACTTGTCGGCGTACGCCGGGGCGAGGAAGCTGAACGACGCCGGCGCGGTGATCTGTGCCGCGGACCCGTCGTGGGCGACGTTCTGGACGACGAGCCCGGAGTAGCCGGTGTCCTTCAGCTTCTCGACGCCGATCGCCATCACCATGTCGTAGGCGCCGGACGCGACGGCGTAGCACGCGTTGCGGAACGCTTCGGAGCCGGTGGCGCAGTAGTTCTCGACGTGGGTGACCGGCTTGTGGTCGATCTTCAACGGCCGGCTGAGTGTGAGGCCCGACAGGCCCGAGCCCATCGTGCCGAGCCAGAACGCGTCGACGTCGTCGAGGGTGACGCCTGCGCTGGAGACAGCAGCCGATGACGACTCGATGAGCATGTCGTCGACCGATTGGTCCCAGTGCTCGCCAAACGGGGTGCACCCCATCCCGACGATCGCCACCTTGTCGCGAATCCCGTGTGATGCCATTTCAGTTCCTTCCGCCTCCGACCGGATCGGAGGACTTCACGTCGTGCCGGCGGAAGGGCCAGCCTCGTCGCTGGCGCTTCCCTCGGCGGCAGTCGTCGTGACTGCGTCGGTTCGTCGATCGCGTCTGGGGTCAGACCCAGAACGTGACATCAGTTGGTGGGGCGTGCCTTCCAGAAATAGTTGTGGATTCCGTCGACCGTGTACAGCCGCCGGAACGTCATCTCGACCCGGTCGCCGATCTGTACGGCGTCGGGGTCGCAGTCGGTCAGCTCGACCTGCATCCGGCCGAGCGTCGTCGAACCCGACGGATCATCGGGGTGATCGAAGTCGACGATCGCAGCGACCACGGGCGGGGCGAGGCTGAATGCGAGCCGGTCGATCGTGAACGTGGCGATCTTCGCGCGACGATCGGCCATCGGCACCGGCGTCATCTCGTCGATCGAACCCGACCCGATGCTGACGCGGCCGGGCGGCAGATGCACGAAGCCGCTGTCGTCCTGCGCGCCGACGAAGCCGTACTTCCACGACGTGCCGCGCAGGCTGGGAGGCGAAGCCGGGCGATCGGGCTCGGGACGTCGGGGCGGCTCACGGTCGAGCATCCCTCGCCAGGTGAGAAACGACGCGTAGTCGACCACACCGGACGGACCGCCCAGGCGGGCGGCGACGGTCTGCACGCCGGCGGCGGCGGCGCGCTCGCGGAAGGCGAGGATCGCGTCGGTCACCTGCAGGATCCACACGTCGCACCCGTCGGCGAGATTCGCGACGAGGATGCGCTGGCCGGCCTCAGCCGTGTCGAGTGCGTGGGCGAGCATGAGGCCCCAGTGGGCCGTCGCCGTGTTGCCGACGACCATGGCGAAGTCGTCGACGAGCCGCTCGGCGTCGACGCCGATCGATCGGCGAACGGCGCCGACCGCACGGGCGTGGAGGCCCGCGACGACGACGCGGTCGATGTCGGCGATGGCGACATCGGCGGACTTCAGCGCCTCGGTGATCGCCTCGGTCGCGACCGGCAGGTACGCGTGCTCACCGAACCGGTCCTCCCACTGCCGGGAGTACGCCTCACCGGGGACTCGCCAGCGATCGACGAACTCGGCGGTGGATGATGCCGATCCGACGGGCACGGCGATCGGGTCGGCACCGAACACGAACGCTGCGGCGCCGTCGCCACCGGCGGCCTCGTCTGCGGATCCCGGACGACCCGTGCGAACGTCGGCGAGCACCGCCATGCCGCCGGCCGCCTGGGCCATCCATGCGGCACCGATACCGGATCGCGCCGAGCCGATCGAGTCGAATGCCGGCGTCGATAGGTCGAGTCGGAGTGCGGCGTGTACCGCCGTTGCGTTCGTCTTGTCGAGATAGCCCGGCGACGTGGTGGCGAACGTGAGGAGGTGCGGCGCGTCGACGTCGGCGGCCAAGGAGCGAAGTGCGAGCCGTCCGGCCTCGACGCCGAGCGAGGTCGAGTCCTCGTCGTAGCCGGCGACCGCTCGCGTGCCTCGTCCGCCGCCCTGGCCGAGCGTGGACGTGATCTCCGAGCGATCGAGGCGCCAGAACGGCAGGTACACCCCGTACGAGACGATCCCGAGCATCCCTCCAGCGTGGCAGACCGCCCCTCCCCCACCGCCATCCAGCCACC
>JBCBDK010000513.1:0-3190 GCA_038529675.1 Actinomycetota bacterium | reverse complement strand
CGGCACGATGGTGCGCTGGGCTGCCGACCGGTTCCCTGTGCTGGCCACCCCGGATCCCGTGGTTGCAACGACGGCACTCGATCGCCTCACCGGAAGGTGGCCGGCGAGGACCCGCGGCAACGTCGCCGCCGTGTGAGCGTTCGGCTCGAGCCCGGTGTCCGCCGCCAGTTGCCTGACGCTCGAGCCGAACGCTCGGACAACGTGATCGCCGAGACCGCTCAGCCGGTCACGAGAATGCGGTCGCTCGCAAAGGCCCCCACACCGACGTGACGATCACCGATGGTGACGGTCAAGGTGCCGTCGGGTGACGATGCGACCACTGTGCCCTGCTTGCCCGGCTGGATCGACGACTCTTCGAGGAACTCCAGCAGACCCGGCGTGAACTCGAGTTCTTCGGTGATGCGCTCGACCATGAACGTGCCCCCGACCTCGACCGCCGAGAGCGCACTGAAGTCACCCTGCTCATACCCCGAACCCGGGATGGGGTTGCCGTGCGGACAGGTGGTCGGGTCGCCGAGCAGATCGGCCATCGCCGCCTCGACCGATTCGCTGATGACGTGCTCCCACTTGCCCGCCTCGTGATGCGCCTCGGCCCACGACAGTTTGAGTACGTCGGTCAAGAAGCGCTCGGCGAGGCGATGACGCCGAACCACACGCTCGGCGAGCGCACGGCCCTTCTTCGTGAGCTTGATGCCGCCGTCAGTCGTGACCAAGCCCTCGTTGTCCAAGCGTTTGATCATCTCGCTCACCGCAGGCCGAGACACCTGCAGGCGTTCGGCGATGCGCGCCTGGATGACGTCGATGTCGTCTTCGCGGAGTTCGAAGATGCACTCGCAGTACTCCTCGAAGGCCGGATGGTGTTCTCCTGGGGCGGGCATGCCGTCACCTTACCGAGCGGGTCAACCGGCGTCTCCGCCGACCCGATGAACGTTCCCGTCGGAACACGGCGAGAGCGAGTGAACCGGCGTCGATCACGCCAAGCGCACGCCGGGCCAGCTCGACCGCACCGGCCAACGCTCGGCATGTTCGGCGATGGCACGGATCAGCGCATCGGCCCCCGAGAGGTCCCTTGACGAACGTCATCAACTGACATCACTATGTTTGGTATGCCTGACATGACGTCGTCAGCGACCAACACGGGTGCGAGCAGCCCCACGGCCGAGCCTGCGGCTGTCGGCGTGGGCGAGCTTCTCGTCCCAGTTCGCGGCAAGCTCGTCGCGTCGTGCGCGCTCGTGGCGGTCTCCTCGATCGTCGGACTCGTTCCTCTGCTGGCCATCGTCGAGCTCGGCCGGACACTCGTGGACACCGACGGCGTCGACACCGGCCGACTCTGGACCATCGCCACTGTGGCAGCGGTCGCTCTCGTGATTCGGCTCGCTTGCTACATGGGTGCACTCGGCATCACCCACTTCGCGGACAACGACCTTCAGCTCTCGGTTCGTCAGCGTCTCGCAGAGCACCTCGGCGCCGTGCCACTGGGTTGGTTCGACGAGCGTGATGCCGGCGAGATCAAGAAGCTGGTCGTCGACGACGTCCAGGCCATGCATCAACTCGTCGGCCACACCTTCGTCGACATCACCGGTGCCGTGGTGATGCCGGTCGCAGCGATGGCGTATTTGTTCACCGTGGACTGGCAGCTCTCGCTCATCGTGATCATCCCGTTCGCGATCGGTGTCGGCCTCTACGCGAAGCAGTTCGGCGGCTACGGCGACAAGATGGCGAAGTACAACGAGGCGCTCGAGGACGTCAACGTCGGTGCGGTGGAGTTCGTGCAGGGCATCGCCGTGGTCAAGACCTTCGGGCAGGCGGGTCGGGCGCACCGCCGGTTCCTCGACGCAGCGTTCCGCCTCGTCGACTTCTTCTGGGACTGGGTCAAGGGGCTGCTGCGCATCTCGTCGGCCGCCGAGGTGGTCCTCTCGCCACTGATGACGTTGGTGGTTATCGCCAGCGCCGGAGCGTGGTTCGTCGACACCGGTCGGATCGCTCCGGTCGACCTCATCGCCTTCTTCGTGATCGGCCTGGCGCTCACCACGCCGATCCTCACCCTCGGCTTTGCCATGCACGAGGTCGAGCAAGCTCAGAAGGCTGCCCAGCGCGTCGCCGCCGTGCTCGCCACGCCGGTGCTCCACGAACCCGACTCGCCGCAGTCGCCCGCCGATGGATCGATTCGCCTCGACGGCGTTCACTACAGCTACGACGGCGAGCGCGACGTGCTGCGCGGCATCGACCTCGACATCGAGCCCGGAACGTTGACCGCGCTCGTGGGGCCCTCCGGCTCGGGCAAGTCGACACTCGCCAAGCTGCTGTGCCGCTTCTGGGACCCGACCCAAGGCGCCGTTCACCTCGGTGGGGTGGATCTCCGCAACATCGCTCGCGACGACCTGTACCGGCGCGTGGGGTTCGTGTTTCAAGACGTCCAACTGCTGCGCGCCTCGATCGCCGACAACATCGCACTCGGCGCACCCGAAGCCACTCGCTCCGACGTCGAACGAGTCGCCCGACTCGCGCAGATCCATGACCGGATCGTCGAGCTACCGGACGGCTATGACTCGGTCGTCGGTGACACCGCCCTCCTCTCGGGCGGCGAACGACAGCGATTGTCCATCGCTCGGGCACTCCTCGCCGACCCACCGATCCTCGTGCTCGACGAAGCCACGTCGTTCGCCGACCCCGAGTCCGAAGCGAGCATCCAGGACGCGCTCTCCCACCTGGCGGCAGGGCGCACGATGATCGTGATCGCACACCGACTCTCGACCATCGTCGACGCCGACCAGATCGTGGTGCTCCGCGACGGTGAGATCATCGAACGCGGCACGCACGACGAACTGCTGGCGCTCGACCCGCGTTCGGATGACGCTGGCGAGTACCGACGACAGTGGGATGCCGACCAACGCACCGAAGCGACGACTGGTGCACCCACCGGACAGGAGGTGTCGGCATGATCCGTCGACTGTTGAAGATCGTCGGCGACGACTCGGCGTTGCGCCGCTGCGTCATCCGGTGGGTCGTGTGCGGAGTGCTCCAAGGCCTCGGCTTCGTCCTGCTCGTCCCGGTGCTGCGAGAACTCCTCGGCGGCGACATCGGCGCCGCAGCCCGCTGGAGCGCCGCGATGGTGGTGATCCTCGTCGTGTATGCCGTGGTGCGGTACTTCGCCCAACTCGCTTCGTTCCAGGCAGCCATTGGTCTGTCG
>JBCBDK010000512.1:0-3194 GCA_038529675.1 Actinomycetota bacterium | reverse complement strand
CGGAGCACGATCGAACCGCCCTCCACCCGAACGGTGACGCCGCCGCGCACGTCGAGCGCATCGACCGCATCGAGGGGCAGCTGGACTCGGCCGACCTCGTCGACGACGAGGACGTGCTCGACGTCGTCGTCGATACGTCGGAGTTCCGTCGAGGTCCGACCGTCGCGGATGCCAACCACGCGGTCGACATGATCGACCAGATCGGGGTCGTGGCTGACGACCACCTGCGTCACCCCCGTCGTCGCCGAGATGTCGCGCATGAGCTCGAACACGTCGGCCGAGGTTGCCCGATCCAACTCGCCCGTCGGTTCGTCGGCGAGCAGCACGGCGGGCTCGGTGGCCAGTGCGACCGCCAACGCGACCCTCGCCTGCTCACCGCCTGACAGCGTCGTCGGTCGATGCGATGCCCGGTCACCGAGCCCGACGCGCTCGAGCAGTTCCTCGGCGCGGCGCCGGGCGCCGGGTCGCCCGGCGACGACCAACGGTCGCTCGACGTTCTCGCGGGCCGTCAGATCGGCGAGCAGGTTCTGTGCGCTGTGCTGCCACACGAAGCCGACCCGCTCACGGCGGTAGCGCTCACGGCGGCGACGCGAGCATCGCACGAGGTCGATGCCGTCGACGACGACCTCACCGGCGGTGGGTGCGAGTAGGCCACCGACGACCGACAGCAGCGTGGACTTCCCGCTGCCGCTCGCGCCGACGACGCCGAGCATCTCGCCGCGCCGAACGTCGAGGTCCAGCCCCTGGAGTGCGAGTACGTCGCCACCGCCGACCCGATACACCTGCACGAGCGAGCGGCACCGGATCATCAGTTCCTCGGCGGCCACCTGGGCGCCGACCGCCGCACCGTCGGTCGCCACGTCGGTCGCCACGTCGCTCGCACGGCCGATGGCGCGATCGATCGGAGGTCGTGTGTCGTCCACGTCAGCCCTCCCCCAGCCGGATCGCTTCGTCGAGCCGGACGCGACGCACGAAGACGATCACCAGGCTCGAGGCCACCACCAGCAGCCCGGCGAGCGCAACCGCGACCACGGCGATCGCCGACCACGCGATCGCCGGCAGCAACTCGGGAGCCGCCCCGGGCGGCGTGTCGACCAACACGGGGATGAACCAGCGGCTGAACCCGACCCCGAGCGCGAGCGCGGCGGCGAGCCCGAGCGCCATGACGGCAGCGAGGTCGAAGAGCGCCATCGTCCCGACCTCCCGCCGCGTCATGCCCATCGCGCGGAGCACGCCGATCTCGGTCGTTCGGCGGCGGAGCGACCCGACGGTGCTGACGACGAAACCGACGAGCGTCAACGCGGTCGCGACCGCGACACCGATCGTCAACAGTCCCAGCACACCCTGGCGTCCTGGGTCCGCTCGACCGTCCTCGATCGCCAACGCCGCCGAGGACACCCGCAGTGACGACGCCCCGAACATCGCGAGGTCCTGCTCGACCTGGGTCCGATCGCCGAAGCGCTCGTCGACCTCGACGACGACGGAGCGGGCGTGTGTCGAACCGGTCAGCGTCTCGACGACGTCCGCCCGCCCGACGATCAGTGGCGACTCACGGTCGGGATACCAGCGGGGGAACTGATCGAACGACCCCACGATCGTCGTAGCGAGTCGCAGCTCGCCGCCATTGGTCAGCAGATCGAGGCGCAGCTCGTCGCCGACCTCGAGTCGCTCGGTTCGCCGGAGTTCCTCCGAGATCAGGATCGCGTCGGGGCGGCCGACGAGTTCGCCCATCAATGCGGCGAGGTCTCGGTCGGCGTAGTCCGGTCGCCAGAAGGAGGTCTCGGCGAACGTGATCGGGTCGATGCCGCGGAACGTGAACCCGGCGATCGTCCCGCCGTCGTGGACCGCGCTGCCGTCGACCTCGATCGACGGGCTCGCACGCACGATTCCCCAGATGCGCTCGTACGCATCGAGCGATGCGTGCCGGTTCGTGGTGCGCGGTGGCAGCGGCAGTTGCTCGTCGGTCGACGGCGTCGAGGTCGACGCGATCGACACCGGTCGGCCGTCGTCGATGATCCGGACCGGACCGCCGTTGCGGTGGAGTACGTCGTCGGCGAGTTGGAGATCGAGCGTGGTGGCGAGCGACGCGGTGAATGTGGCGAGGGATGCGGTCACGACGAGCAACAGGAGCGGTGTCGCGAGGTCGGCGGGGACACGTGCAGCTCGTCGTGCGGCCACCAGGGTCGCCGCTCGATCGGTTCGCGCGAGCGCCGCTGCCGCACCCCGCATGATCAGCGGCATGAGGCGCAGGATCACGAGACCGCCGGCCACGGCTGCCGCCGAGGGGAGCAGGACGATCGCCGGGTCGTCGATCAGCTCGGAGCGTCCACCGTCGGAGGTGACGCCCCGCCAGGTCACGATCGCCACGGCGGCCACGGTGGCGATGTCGAGGTTCGAGCGTTGGAACCACGGGCGATCCGACGTTCCGCCCGAACGACCGCCCGGCGCGATCCGCCACACGAGGAGTGCGAGCGGGAGCAGCTGCACCAGCACCAGCGCGACCCCGGCTCGTCCCGCCGACCACCACGCATCGTCGGTCATGGAGATGGCGAGATCGTCGGCGCCACCGAACCGGAAGAACGTGTCGGTGCTGCCGATCGCGCGTGCGAGTCCGAGCCCCACGATAACGCCCACGCCGGTCGCCACCGCGGCGATCACCGCGGCCTCGGGGATCGCGCCCGCGACGAGCGACGAGCGGGTGACGCCGCGACGGCGAAGCGAGGTGAACTCGCCGAGGCGCGAACGGAGGGCGATGCCGACGAGCATCAGCGCGACCGCCACCGAGAGCACGACGAGCGGCGCGGAGAAGCTCGCCAAGCCGTCGCGCAGGCGCCGTTCGTCATCACGGAACGCCCGCAGCGGCCCGTTCGGCGTACGCAACGCTCGCGTGCCGGGCAGGAGTCGCTCCGCCGTGGCGGACAACCGCTCGATGCGCCCGAGGACGCTCCCGACGTCGTCGCCGGTGAAACGGGCGGGGTCCAGCGCGAGCCGCCATCGGAGGTTCTCGATCCCGGCGCCGAGCACCGGTGACATCACGTCGACGATCGTGTCGTGCGGGACGAGGAGACGTCGCCGGAAGGCGTCAGCGTCGCCGAACGGGGCCGACGGTCGAGTGCCGGCCTCGGTGGCAGTCGATGCCCCGACGGCGCCGAGGGGGTCGAGGGGGTCGGTCCACACCCCGACCACGACCACGT
>JBCBDK010000511.1:0-3197 GCA_038529675.1 Actinomycetota bacterium | reverse complement strand
CTCATCCTGCTGCTGGCCGATCGGACTCTGCCGGCGACGATCGAGCGCGCGCTGCGCAACGTCGGCCCGGCCGTGCTCGCCGCGCTCACGATCAGTCTGGCGATCGGGCCCGACGGGGTCGGCTCGGTCCAGCTCGCCGAGGCGGGGGCGCTCCTCGCGGCGGTCGGCATGGCGCTCTGGCGCCGCAACCTCATGCTCACCTTCGTCGCCGGCATGGTCACCCTCTGGGTCCTCGGCGCGCTGACCTGACTGGCGAGAACGATCGGGGTCAGACCCTGAACGTTCTCGACGGAACAGATGGGGTCTGACCCCGAACGTTCTCGAGCGCGCTCGCTTCGGACGTTCAGCCGGCGTAGCGACCGGCGAGTTCGGCGAGGATGGCCTGGCACTCGTCGGCGGTGCGATGCAGCACGTCGGCGACCGGTTCGATCGAGTCGATACGCCCGGCGACCTGGCCGGTCAGGGCGAGGCTCGCGTTCATGTCGCCACCGAAATACAGCGCCATCGGGTCGGCGACGAGCGCCGACATCGCATTGGTCTCGGTGTCGTGTTCCAGCGCCTCGGAGCGCTCGGTTCGCAACGCACGCAACGCGGGCGATGTATGCCGGTTGAGGAAGACGGTGTCGGTCTCCGCTGCCCCGATGATCGAGCGTTTCCAGTTCTCGTGGACCGGCGACTCGGCTGCCGACACCATGCGGGTCCCCATCTGGATGCCCTCCGCGCCCAGCGCGAACGCCGCCGCCATCGTGGCCCCGTCGACCATGCCGCCGGCCGCGATGATCGGGACGTCGACCTTCGATGCGATCAGTGGCAGGAGCACCGACAGCGCCACATCCCGTGGGTTCTTGAAGCCCCCGCCCTCTCCCCCTTCCACGACCAGACCGTCGACGCCCGCCTCGACCGCCTTCAACGCGCCGCCGAGCGTCGGGACGACGTGGAACACCGTGAGACCCGCCTCCTTCAGCTGGGCGGTGTACTTCATCGGGTTCCCCGCCGACGTCGTGACGAACCGGACGCCCTGGTCGATCACGAACTGGACGATGTCGGGGTCGCGCACGAACGCTTGGGCGATGTTGACGCCGAACGGCTTGTCGGTGAGGTCCTTCATCTTGGCGATCTCATCGCGCACGGCGTCGAGTTCGCCTGACGAGGTCTCGATGATCCCCATGCCGCCGGCGTTCGACACCGCCGATGCCAGCTGGGAGCGAGCGATCCAGCCCATCGGTGCCTGGACGATCGGGAGTTCGACGCCCAGCATCTCGGTGACCCGGTTCGGAAAGCGGCTGCTCATCCCGACGATCTTGTCCGATCGGCTCGCACGACCGAGAATCCCCGCGAGACTGACGCCATGCGCTCCGACCTGCTCGCTCTCGTGGACCACACCGCCCTCAAGCCCGAGACCACACGGGCCGACGTCGACACGCTCTGCGACGAGGCGCTCCGATGGAACGTCGCCTCGGTCTGCGTGAACGGGGCGTGGGTGTCGAGCGTCGCTGAGCGGCTCGCCGGGAGCGACGTGGTGGCGTGCTCGGTCGTCGGGTTCCCGCTCGGCGCGATGGAGCCGAACGCCATCGCCCACGAGACCATCCGGGCGCTCGAGGACGGCGCCGCCGAGATCGACATGGTCGTGCCGATCGGGCCCCTGCTCGCCGGCGACGAGGCGACGGTCGCTACGACGATCCGAACCGTCCGGTCGGTGAACGGGCTCGGTCTGCTCAAGGTGATCCTCGAGACGGGAGCGCTGAGCGACGAACAGATCGCACTCGCCAGCCGCATCGCAGTCGGCGAGGGCGCAGAGTTCGTGAAGACCTCCACCGGGTTCCACCCCAGCGGAGGCGCAACGGTCGATGCGGTCCGGATCATGCGCGAGACCGTCGGGCCAGACGTCGGGATCAAGGCATCGGGCGGGATCCGCACGGTGGCCGACGCCGAGGCGATGGTCGCCGCCGGCGCAACCCGACTGGGCATGAGCGCCACCGGCGCACTCGCCGCCGAGTAGCGTCGCCCCGATGGTCACGCTCATCCTCACCGTCATCGGCGACGACCGGCCCGGCCTCGTCCAGACACTGGCCGACGTCGTAGTGCGAGGCGGCGGGACCTGGAACCAGAGCTCGATGTCGCGGCTCGGCTCGAAGTTCGCCGGGATCGTCGAGGTCGGCGTTTCCGACGACGTGGCCGACACACTCGCGGCTGACCTCACCTCGATCGGCGACGATGTCCTCAACGTGGTCGTCGAACGCTCGGGCGCCGAGCCGTCGGCCATCGGTCGGGCGGTCACGCTCGAACTGGTCGGTCAGGACCGGCCTGGCATCGTCCACGAGATCAGCGAAGCACTGGCCGGGCTCGGCGTCGGCATTGACGACCTCGAGACCACGACCTCCAGCGCTCCGATGTCGGGGGAGCAACTGTTCGAGGCTCGGGCCGTGCTCGCCGTCCCTGACTCGGTCGAGCGCTCAATGCTCGCCGAAGCGCTCGAGGCGATCGCCCACGAACTCATGGTCGACCTCGAACTCGCCGACCTCTGACCCTCACGTCAGCGCGGGTCGAGGAACTCCTCCGCGATTTCGTCGATGATCGCGACCGGATCGTTCCACTCCTCGTCGTCCGCCCGCGGATGGTGGATCACCAGCTCGGTCACCCCGAGCTCGCCGTAGACGCCGACGGCCTCGCGGAACGCCTCGATGCTCGATGTGATGCGCCAACCGTCGTTGCCGTTGAGCACGATGCGGTCAACGTCGCCAGGGCGGCGCCCGTGTTCCGCGCAGCGGGCGTCGAGCCGCTCGGACTGCTCGCGCACGAGCGCCGGTGAGTCCCGCTCGCCCTCGGGTGACAGCGCGTCGCCGTAGGTGATCCAGGCGTCGCCGTAGCGCGCAGCGATGTCGATCGAGCGACGGCCACCGGCGGCGACGGCCAGCGGGACCCTCGGCCGCTGCACGCAACCCGGCCGCGTCCGCGCCCCGACCGCCGTGTACCAGTCACCCTCGTGACCGATGCCGTCGGCGCCATCGGGTTCGTCGCGAAGGAGGCGGTCGAGCAGGTCGGTCGCCTCGGCGAGCCGGTCGACACGCTCGCCCGGTGCAAGCGGCGCTTGGCCGAGCACCTCGGCGTCGAAGCCGAGGCCCGCCGCGCCGAGCCCGATCGTGAGTCGACCGCCGGAGAGGTGATCGATCGTCATCGCATCCTTCGCCAGCGTGACG
>JBCBDK010000510.1:0-3197 GCA_038529675.1 Actinomycetota bacterium | reverse complement strand
TCGAGGACTTCACCGTCGACATCGACCTCGACCCGTTCAACCCGGTACCGCTCGCCGGCATCGAGGACGAGCTGGTGTTCGCCTCGATCCTCGACGACGCCGACCCCGAGCGCGTGTCCCACACCGACGCGTTCGACGTGGTCGACCGTTTCGTCAACGGCGTCGGCACGATCAGCCCGCTCGCTCCCGGCCAGTCCTTGCATCCCGCGAAGAACTATCTGCGAATGGCCGGCTGGTGCGTGATCGACGAGCGCGCCCCGCTGGACCCGCCGCCGAGCCCGACCGTCGACGAAGCGGAGCACGTCCGCTGGCTGCCGGTTCCGCCGCCCGACGCGATGCGCGAGGTCCGCATCGACCTGGCGGGCGCTGACGTCGGGGGCCTCCTCGCAGTCGATCGTCGTGCGGGTGGACCCGGCGTGCGGATCAACTCCAAGAACGACGACGGGTTCCACCTCCCGATCGTGCTCGGCCTCGACAGCGACGACCCGAACCGACCTGCCGACGCCGAACCCGGCGAGGGCAGCGTGACCGACCCGTCCGCACCCGAGGCGTCGGCCGACTACGGCATCGCGCAGCAGGATCGGTTCGGTCGGTGGAGTAGCTGGGCCCAGGTCGTCGTCGCCCCCGCTGCCCGGCCGGGCCCCCCGGCACCCGTCTTCCAGGGCTACTCGATCCAGACCGATCCGAACGCCGACCCCATCGGCCGGGGCGACATCCGGATCATCGCCCAGATCCCACCGCCGGAATCCCTGGCACCGGCATCGTTCCCGGTGCAACGGCTGCACGTCGAGGCAACCGACCTGTCGGCGACGCCGCCGGCGACGGTCACCTCGACCCACGTCGTCGCGAATCCGACGAGCGTAATTGCAGGTGACCAACTCGACGTGTCGTTCCTCGCGCCGGCGCTCGAACGGACCGAGCAGCGCACCGTTCGACTCCGCACACGCTGGGAGGACACGAACGGCACGATCGGCCCGAACTCCGCCGATCAGCTCCTCGAGGTCGTCGACCCCCGACCACCGCTGCCGATCGACGTGCCCGACACGCTCGAGTACACCGGCCGACCCGACGTGACCGGCCTCGCCTGGGCCGAGCACACCTGGGAACCGGGCCCGGGGCAGGAGTCGGCGATGCTCTACCACGCCGACGAGACACGGATCCGGTCGATGCTCGAACGCGCCGGAAACCAGGCGTTCCTCGACGCGCTCGACGCCGCGCCCGACGACCCCGCCCGCGCGTCGGTGTACCGGACCCGCGGCGCGGAGCTGTCGGAGGCGTACTTCGAGCGGGTCCAGGGCGCGATCGTCGACAACGGCGACGGCACGCTCACGTTCCGCCATGCGGTGTCGGGCAGCCTGCGCGGGTTCGTGCTCTACCGGATCGGGTCCGAGAGCTCGGTCGGCGCCGCGGCTCCGGTCGCCTCACTCCCGACGCTGGTCTTCAGCGTGCCCAACTCCGATCCGCCGATGACGCCGTTGATCGACGTCAAACAGGGCGACGGCGCGAACGGGTCGCTGACCGCCGACGTGACGGTCAGCTGGGAACCCGGCCCGACACCGGTCGCAGTGGTCCGGCTTCGTCGGAGCCGAGCGGTGAGCGAGAACCCGCTCCGGATGCCGGTCGTGACGACCCGGGCGATCACGACCGACGAGGCCGACGCCGCGCAGGTCGAGCTGCCTGACGCGGGTCCGGTCGAGATCTCGCCGGCCGCGACGTTGCGACCGTGGACGTCGTATTCGTGGGTCGCCGAGGTACGGGGGCCCGACGAGCCCGGTTCGAACCCGCCGATCGCCGGCCGTTGGAGCCGTCCGAGCGCTCCGTTCGGCATGCTGCTCACGCCGCCCGATCCGCCGGCGGCGATCACCGGCGCCACAGCGTCGGGCACGGCCACGATCGGTGGCGCGACCGACGTGGTGCTCGAGGTCGAGCATCCCGAGCACCTCGACGGCGGCACCGTCGGGCCGTACCGACTCGTCGTCATCCGCACGGTGCCGGGTCGGCCCGCGGAGCGATTGGCCGAACAGGAGCTGTCCGGACCTGGTCCCCACGTCGTGCCCGGGACGCGGCCCGCCGACGGCGCCGATGTCGACGTCGTCACCGCCGACACCACCTACCGACTCACGCTCATCGATCCGCTCGGCCGACCGAGCCCGACGCTGTCCGTCGACGGCGTCACGATCCGCCCGTGATCCAGCGAGAGAAAGCGACGCCACCATGACCCTCGCACCGGCCCCGAGCACCCTCGGGCTCCACTCACCCGAACTCGGCAAGTGGTTCGAGGTGGACGACGACGCCTCCCCCGCACCGTCGCTGCCGGCGGCGCTCCCTGCGCCCGGCGCGGATCTGAGCGTGCAGCTCAGTCTGCCCGACGGGGTCGACTGGCACGCCCCCACCCACGGCACGCGGAGCTGGTTCGTCGCCGACTCGCCCCGGCCTGCGGGCCTCGCGCGGTACCGGAACGCGGCGGGCGACCCGGCGTTCACCGACGGCAACGTCGTCGTCCTGTTCGAGTTGTGGCCCGACGCCGAACTCCGGCTGCACGCACTCACTGCGACCCTGCCGCGCATCGACGGGACGGCCGGCACCGACGTTCCCACCCGACCGCGCGTACACGCGCTCGCGTTCGAGTTCGCCGCCACCACGATCGCCGCGATCGACGCCCTGCGCGAGGACTACCCGAACAACGTCGGCACCGACGACGAGAAGCTCGACTACCTCGGACTGGTCGCCACCGCGTCCGGGCTGGCCAGTGCGTCCGACCCGACGCCCGAACTCCGGATGGTCGGCAGCGACTCCTCGGTGCTCGTGCAGAACCGGTCGGGCACGGCGCTCGGCGGCTTCCTGTGGGCGTTCGATCACCTCGGCCGCCCGGTCGACCCCGGTGCGGTGGCCGCCTGGTGGAATCGGCTCGCGACCACCGACTGGAACAACCTGTGGTCGTCCACCACCGCCGCCGACCAGCGCACCGCGCCCGTCGCTGCGGCTCGGACGGTGCACCTCGTCGACGCCCACGAGGGACCGATGCCTGCGGACCATCTCGCGCGACTCACGCCGACCAACCTGACCGTCGTCGGGACGGTGGGGAACGTGTTGTCGATGAGTCCGACCGGCACGACGGCACCCACGTTCGCGCTGTCGCCGACACCGACGCCCGACGACGCACCGATCCTACGGCAGGAGCGCCAACCGTGGGATCG